>JBAXLF010000005.1:0-39090 GCA_037134955.1 Actinomycetota bacterium
TCACCCTTTAAGATGGCAATATCGCCAAGTCTTAATTGCGTTGAAGATGGCAATATCGCCAAGTCTTAATTGCGTTGAAGATGGCAATAGAGATAAGTATTAAAGGAGCACAGCATCTGATGGGAAAGACGTTAGCGGAGAAGATTTGGGATGACCATATCGTTCGTCAAGCCGATGGAGAGCCAGATCTCCTGTACATCGATCTACAACTTGTTCATGAAGTAACAAGTGCGCAGGCATTCGATGGATTGCGTCTTGCAGGTCGCAAGGTACGTCGCCCTGATTTAACGATCGCGACTGAAGATCACAACACCCCGACCCTTGATATTTTAAAGCCGATTGCAGATCCAGTCTCAAAGCTGCAGATTGATACTTTGCGCAATAATGCTAAAGAGTTTGGTATTCGTATCCACTCATTGGGTGATGCCGATCAAGGTGTAGTACATGTTGTAGGACCACAGCTAGGAATCACTCAACCTGGTATGACAATCGTCTGCGGTGATTCGCATACATCTACCCACGGCGCATTTGGCGCAATTGCATTTGGTATTGGCACGTCAGAAGTTGAACATGTACTTGCGACACAGACGCTACCGTCACGCCGCCCGAAGACAATGGCCATCAATGTTGAAGGTTCACTCAAGCCAGGCGTTACAGCCAAGGATATTATCCTCGCCATCATCGCTCAAATTGGAACGGGTGGGGGACAGGGTTACATCATTGAGTACCGCGGTTCTGCAATTCGCGAACTCTCGATGGAAGGTCGCATGACAGTCTGCAATATGTCTATCGAAGCCGGTGCGCGCGCAGGTCTGATTGCGCCGGATCAGAAGACCTTCGATTACATTAAGGGAAAGCCACATGCACCCGAAGATTTTGCAGCAGCGCAGAAGTATTGGGAGACGCTCTTTACAGATAGCGATGCAAAGTTCGATCTCGAAATCACGCTCGATGGCAATAATCTCGAACCTTTCGTCACATGGGGCACTAATCCCGGCCAAGGTCTACCGCTCAATGCATCAGTACCAAATCCTGCAGATATTAAGGACTCTGAAGAACGCGGAGCCGCAGAACGCGCACTTGAGTACATGGGACTCACTGCCGGAACTCCGCTCAAGAAGATAGCTATTGATACTGTTTTCTTAGGTTCTTGCACCAATGGGCGCATTGAAGATTTACGAGCTGCAGCATCGGTTGTTGAAGGCAAGAAGATTGCACCGAAAGTTCGCATGTTGGTAGTGCCCGGTTCAGAGCGCGTGCGTCAGCAAGCGATGAAGGAAGGGCTAGATAAAGTCTTCTTAGATTTCGGCGCTGAGTGGCGTAACGCTGGCTGCTCCATGTGTCTGGGCATGAACCCTGACCAACTTGCAGTAGGCGAACGTTCTGCATCTACATCTAATCGAAACTTCGAAGGTCGCCAAGGAAAGGGCGGACGTACCCACCTCGTCAGCCCACTCGTTGCCGCAGCAACTGCAATCCGCGGAACCCTTTCATCACCGGCAGATTTGTAAGAGAGGGCTACCAACCATGGAAAAATTTATTAAGCACACTGGCACCGGAGTTCCACTTCGCCGCAGCAATGTTGATACAGATCAAATCATCCCTGCCGTGTACCTCAAGCGAGTTACTCGAAGTGGTTTTGAAGATGGACTCTTCTCTGCTTGGCGCAACGACCCTGAATTTGTTTTAAATAAGGCAGAATTCAAGGACGGTTCAATACTTGTAGCTGGCCCTGAATTCGGTACTGGTTCATCGCGCGAACACGCCGTCTGGGCGTTGCAGAATTATGGATTTAAAGCTGTTATCTCCAGCCGCTTTGCCGATATCTTCCGCGGCAATTCACTCAAAGGCGGCCTACTCACAGTGATCTTGCCGCAAGAGTCAGTTGAGGCCATCTGGCAGGCTATTGAGGCGGCCCCAAGTACTGCCATCACCGTTGATCTTGAAACTCGGACAGTCTCGTATGACGATGTCACTATCGCCTTCGAACTCGACGATTACACCCGTTGGCGGTTGATGGAAGGTCTCGATGACATCGGATTAACCTTGAATCACACCGATTCCATCGATGCCTTTGAGGCAAAGCGCCCTGCATACAAGCCAACAACTCTTCCGATTCGTATCTGATAGCGCGAAAGTAAGCGTAAATCGCTGACTTTCTCAGTAGGGTGAGCAGAGTGTGTAAAAGTCTCAATCAAAGAATGAGAGTTATTTACGCATAAATAGTTGTTTTTTCGCAGAATATTTACCTGCGACACGCACGCGTCAATAACGCTCTCACCCCTAGATTAGGTTTAAGTTTTACGCAGTTAGGCAAAAGCTTAATTATTTACGCGTAAACATAAGGGGATTTGAATGAATAAGGCCCAGTTTATCGCTGCGTTGGCCCCACACTTCAACGGCAGCAAGAAAGAAGCTACACACGCTGTAGATATCGTTTTTGACACAATCACACGTAACATGGCAGCTGGAAACGATGTCATGATCAATGACTTCGGCAAGTTTAAGAAGGTTGATCGCAAGGCACGTATGGGACGTAACCCATTTACCGGCGAGACAATCAAGATCAAAGCTTCAAAGAAGGCACGTTTCCTTCCTGCAAAGGCTCTGAAGGAGATTGTTGCTGGCGATCGTAAGCTCGGTCCAGCACCAAAGCCAGAAGTTAAGGCTGTTGCTAAGCCAGTTGCGAAGAAGGCAGCTAAGAAGGCTCCTGCTAAGAAGAAGCCAGCTAAGAAGGCTCCTGCGAAGAAGAAGGTAGCTAAGAAGGCTCCTGCAAAGAAGAAGGTAGCGAAGAAGGCTACAAAGAAGCGTTAAATCTTCTTTCTTAAAAACTGAGGTCCGCTTTATGCGGGCCTCAGTTTTTTTATGGCTAGGATTTGAAACATGGCTGCGTTCAAAGTTCGCTACGAACCACCTCGCGGGTATCCACTCGGCACAAATCTCACCTTCAAAATCTGTACCAGAATAATTATTCCAATCTTCAATCTCTTATGGAGTCGGGATTGGAAGGGAGCAGAGAACATTCCCGCTTCCGGTCGCGTCATCGTGGCCAACAACCATATGTCCTATCTCGATGTCTTGGTATTCACTCATTTCCTCTATCGCAATGGACGAGCACCGCGCTACCTTGGAAAGTCGGGAATTTTTAAGACGCCGATCATTGGAAAAATTCTTTTAGCAGCTGGCCAGATTCCAGTTGAGCGAGAGAGTAGCGATGCCAAGAAAGCTGTTGATCACGCAAAACTTATTTTGGAGCAAGGCCACATGCTCGGCGTCTATCCCGAGGGAACGCTGACGCGAGATCCCGATATGTGGCCGATGGTGGCAAAGACCGGGTGCGCGCGCTTGGCGCTGCAGACGAATACCCCGGTAATTCCGGTTGCGCAATGGGGCTCACAACTTATCGTTCCGAACTACACAACAAAGCTTCGCCTCTTTCCCCGCAAGACAATCATTATCCGTGTAGGTAAGCCGGTTGATCTCTCAAAGTGGTACGGCAAAGGTGAAGACCCACAGGCGCTGTTAGAAGCAACTGCTGAAATCATGCGCGCGATAACATCACTTTTAGAAGAAATTCGTGGCGAGAAGAGACCTCAAGTAATCTTTGACCCTCACACATCAGATCTACCGCGTACAGGAAATTTTAAGAAGAAGAGGACATGAGCAAAGTAACGGTCTTCGGAGCAGGTGCATGGGGATCGACCATGGCCCAAGTCTTAAGCGATGCCGGAAATGAAGTCCTTTTGTGGGGTAGAAGTGCAGAAGTTATTGCAGAAATTAATTCTTCACATACCAATAAGAAATATCTTCAATCTCATCAACTTCCAGATGCCATTATCGCCACTACTAATCTAGATGAAGCTTTCAACTTTTCGCAGATCTATATCTTGGCAATTCCTGCGCAACAATTACGTACAACTTTACAGCAATGGAAGAGCTACTTCGGCGCAGAGTGCGTCATTGTCAGCACCCTCAAAGGGATAGAAATCAGCACACAATTTCGCATGACAGAGGTGATTGCTGATGTCTTAGGTCCTCATAAAGTGGCAATTATTACCGGCCCTAATTTGGCAGATGAGCTTGTCTTACGCCAACCCGCTGGCGCAGTGGTGGCAGCTCCCACAATCGAACTAGCAGAAGAAATTCGCGTCTTATTTCGTACTCCTTATTACCGGGTCTACACATCTATCGATGTCATGGGTTGCGAACTCGCAGGTGCTATCAAGAGCGTGATTGCGCTAGCTGTCGGAATCTCCATCGGTATGGGCTTTGGCGAAAATACCCAAGCGATGTTGATTACTCGCGGCCTCAATGAGGTTGCTCGGTTGTGCGCCGCACATGGTTCAGATCCACTGTCAGCAGCAGGGCTTGCGGGAATGGGTGACCTCGTTGCAAGTTGCGGCTCACCACTTTCGCGTAATCGCACCTTTGGTGAAGCGCTGGGACGTACTGGTTCCATGGCGCAGGCCCGCGAAAATGTTGCAAAGACAGTTGAAGGAGTTGCATCTGCAGGAGCAGTCGCCGAAATTGCTCATAGAGTTGGAATTGAAGTACCTGTCATCGAAGCTGTCGGAGATATCGTCAGCGAACAATTGACTCCAGAGGCAGCATTTCAAAAGCTGATGGAGATCACTACAAAGGCCGAGAACTTCATTCGATGAAACGCGTAGCAATATTATGTGGAGGACCTGGCAGCGAACACGAGATTTCCTGTCTATCGGCAGGCGGCGTGCTTTCCGCGATCAATCGCCTTGAATATGAACCAATCCTGATTGGTATTACTCTCGACGGAGAATGGATGTCTCTGCCTTTGGATTATCCGTTGTCACTTCAGGATGGAGTCCTTCCATCTGTAACCGGAGATTTCCCTCACGTATCCAGAGGGAAAGATGGAATGTCTATCGACGGTGTTGTACTAACGGTTGATGTAATTTTTCCAGTTCTCCACGGAACGTATGGGGAAGACGGGCAATTACAGAGCGACCTCGATCAGCTTGATATTCCATATGTAGGAAGCGGGGCAGCTGCCTCTGAACGCGCAATGGATAAGTCAGATGCCAAGTCTTTCTTCGCTGCGGCAGGTATAGCGATTGCTCCAGGTATTACCGTTACGGAGTTTGAGTGGAAGCGCGATCCATCGGCAGTCACACAGTTGATCGAACCTCTAGGTTTGCCGATATTTGTAAAAGCATCACGTGGTGGATCCAGTCTCGGGACTGTGAAGGTGAAGGAGTTGACTTCATTTGCTGCTGCGATAGAAGAGGCGCTGAAATTTGATTCCAAAGTATTGATTGAAAGTGCCATCGATGGAGCTGAGGTTGAATGCGCAGTTCTCGAAGTTGCGGGCAGCGCGCAAGCATCGATTCCCGGAAAAGTGTGGATTGATCCGCAGTATGAGTTTTATGACTATCAAGCGAAATATCTCGATGGGGCAACGCGTATTGATATTCCTGCTCCATTTAGCGCGGAGATCATTGAGAAGGTTCAGAACTATGCACTTATCGCATTTAAAGCAATCGGAGCGAAAGGGCTAGCGCGCGTTGACTTTTTTGTAACGAAGGCGGGAGAAATCATTATCAATGAGATCAACACAATGCCAGGATTTACAAGAACTTCTGCCTACCCAAAGATGTGGCAGGCAACTGGAATCGGTTACTCAGAAGTTATTACGCACTTATTGCAGAGCGCTTCAACCTTTAATTAATTTGTTACCGGGCAGGTGAGCGTGCGCGTAATACCCGGCACTGCTTGCACCTTAGTCAAAATAGCTCGACCAAACTCCTCCATAGATGGAGCTTCAGCTCGCATAATCACATCGTAGGGACCAGTAACTCCCTCGGCTAGCGAGACGCCAGGAATTGCATTGATGGCGGCAGCAACCGATGACGCTTTACCAACTTCAGTTTGAATCAAGATGTAAGCCTGTACTGACATGTGAATTCCTTTCGCTTCGCCCTAACGCTATCCCATCCAATAGTCTTATGGCTATGGGATTTCGAGAGAGCGATGTCATCTCTGCGCTGCAGAAAATTTTTGCTACCGATGATTCTCGTGTCTCGGTCGGAATTGGGGATGATGCGGCGAGTGTTGCGACCTCGGCACAGACTCTTATCACCTCTGATATGGCGGTCGAAGATGTGCACTTTAAAGTCGAATGGTCTTCAGCTTTTGATATCGGTCGGAAAATAACAGCAGCCAATGTCGCCGATATTATGGCGATGGGTGGACAGTGCGACTATCTCACCGCTGCGGTAGCTCTTACCGGCAACGAGACTTTGCAGTGGATTGAAAATTTAGCGCGGGGAATGAAACACGAGTCAGATTTGGCAGGCGCATATATCGTCGGGGGAGATATCGCACGCGGCCCAAAGGTTGTCATCTCGATGACCGCACTTGGTCATGTCACGACTCCTATCCTTCGCAGCGGTGCACGCGTCGGTGATGGAATATTTATCTCATCTCTACCTGGCTGGTCGGCTGCCGGGCTTGAGTTACTCACTCGTCAGATTGCGATCAATTCCGCATTTGCAGAGAAAGCTCTCTCTGAATTTTCGGCACCGACAATTGATTATGAAGTTGATTTCTCAGGCGCTTCAGCGATGTGCGATCTCTCAGACTCTCTTCTCATTCAGGCAGAACAGTTGGCCGCCGCTTCAGGGGTTTGTCTGGCAATGGACCAGGAACTGTTAACCAAATCCCCAGAGTTCGCAGAGCTATCTGCGCTAGCCAATCAGTTAGATACCGATGTATTTCAATGGATCTATGCAGGCGGTGAAGACCATGTATTACTTGCAACAGGTCTCGATCTGCCTGGAATCAGAATTGGAACCGTCGAATCAGGAAGCGGAATTTCTGGCATAGAAAGCAAAGTGGCCCCAGTTTCCTGGAGCCACTTTGATGAAAATAAGTAATTAGCGAGTAACTTTTCCAGCCTTAAGGCATGAAGTACAGACGTTCTGACGCTTTGATGATCCGCCAACCAGAGTCTTTACGCGCTGGATATTTGGATTCCAACGACGACGTGTCTTCACCTGTGAGTGTGAAACGTTATTGCCAAAGCTTGGGCCCTTGCCACAGATGTCGCATGAAGATGCCATGTCGTTACTCCTTCTAGATTACAAATTCCTTAGAGCTAAAGAATTTCTCGTTCCGCTGAGGAACAGGGCGTAAGGGTAGCAAGAGGGGGCGGGGTAGGGCGAATCCGGCGAAATCCACGCGAAAAGTAAGGTCGAGCAAGCACTTGTAAGGAGAGAATAACGCCATGGCCACCTTGGATTCGAAACTTGTTGGAGTTCTGGGCGATCGCACAACAAAGGTGCTCAAAGATTTATTTGGCTATTCCACGGTAGGAGATTTACTCCACCACTATCCGCGCCGCTATTTAGTTCGTGGTGAGTTATCAAATATCGCCGAACTCAATGAAGGTGATGAAGTCACAATTCTCGCCGAAGTATTTAGCGCCTCAAGTCGCAGATTGCAGGGACGTAAAGGAAATATCCTCGAAGTAATCGTCACTGATGGCTCTGCCAAGTTATCGCTGACTTTCTTCAATCAAGCGTGGCGCGAGAAGGAATTGAAAGTTGGTAAGCAGGGGCTCTTTGCAGGGAAAGTTGGAGTCTTCAATGGAAAGAGACAATTGGCCCATCCAGATTACGAGTTGATTGCCGACGGTAACGATGTCGATGCTGCAGTGGAGAGTTTTGCAGGTAAGTATCTACCGATGTATCCGGCCAGCTCGAAGTTGCCTTCGTGGAAAATTGCACAGTGCATTGAACTGGCAATTGGCGCACTTGATGAGGTACCGGATTTCTTACCTGAGTGGATACGCGATAAGTATGGCTACCCAACTCTGCACCAAGCGCTGGTACAGCTACACAACCCGGCAGATCTCGAAACTGCCGAAAAGGCGCGACAACGCATTACCTTTGATGAAGCTTTTCTCTTGCAATTGCTTCTCCTAACCAGACGACGCGAGTTGAAGAACCTCGATGCGGTTGCAAGACCAGCTCGCAGTGGTGGCTTGCTTGATTCCTTCGATGCATCGCTACCTTTTGAACTCACTTCAGGTCAGCGACAAGTGGCAGAAGAAATTGCAGCAGATCTAGCGCAACCACACCCCATGCATCGATTACTGCAAGGAGAAGTTGGTTCTGGCAAGACGGTAGTTGCGCTGCGTGCCATGTTGTCGGTGATTGATAATGGAGGGCAGGCCGCGCTGCTTGCACCAACTGAAGTTCTTGCAGCACAGCATCTGCGCACGATTGAAAAGTTACTAGGACCTCTTTCACAAGGCGGGATGCTCGGGGGTTCCGATATCGCCACCCAAGTAACTCTCATAACCGGATCACAGAGCGCAGCAGCGCGCAAAGATGCACTTGCACTTGCAGCATCAGGTGCGGCGGGCATCGTGATTGGTACTCATGCACTTCTAGGCGAGAGCGTTGCCTTTAACGATTTAGGTCTGATCGTGGTTGATGAACAACACCGTTTTGGTGTTGAACAACGTGATGCGTTGAAGATGAAGGCAACAAATCCACCACATTTACTTGTGATGACAGCGACACCAATTCCACGCACCGTTGCCATGACCGTCTTTGGCGATCTCGATGTCTCTACATTGCGCGAACTTCCTTTAGGTAGACAACCAATTACAACCCATGTCATTCCCGTTCTTGAAAAACCAGGATATTTAGAGCGCGCTTGGGAGAGAATTGGTGAGGAAGTTTCGCAAGGCCATCAGGCTTACATCGTCGCCCCACGAATTTCAGCGGGAACTCCCGAAGATTCGGATATCGATTTCCTGATGGGTGAGAACAGCACGGAGATTGCATCTGTCGAAGAGCTCGGACCACAACTTTCTGGAGGAGCGCTCAAAGGAGTCAAAGTAGCGCCATTACATGGAAGACAGAGCGCAGATGTAAAAGATGCGACGATGCGAGCCTTTACAGATAAAGAGATTGATGTATTGATATCAACAACCGTTATTGAAGTTGGAGTGGATGTTCCAAATGCAACGGTGATGGTAATTATGGATGCTGATCGATTTGGTGTCTCGCAATTGCATCAACTTCGCGGACGCGTTGGACGTGGAACGTCACCTGGGCTCTGTCTTCTGGTCACAAGTGCGCTCGTTGAGACATCTGCACGGGATCGCTTAGATGCAGTTGCTGGAACGCTCGATGGATTTGAACTTTCGCGGATAGATCTGGAACAAAGACGCGAAGGAGATGTATTGGGTGTCAGTCAATCCGGAGGGCGATCACACCTTCGGTTGTTGCGAGTTCTCCGAGATGAATCGATGATTGAGCAAGCACGCGAGGATGCATCTACAATTCTCGAACTAGGACTGACTGAGTTTCCACTTTTAGCGAAAGAGCTTGCATCTATTCAGGCGGATGCAGCTTCTGAATTTATAGATAAGGCTTAACTATGAGAATAATTGCCGGCCTTGCTAAAGGGCGTTCTATCGATGCGGTTGCATCCTCCACTCGGCCTACATCTGATCGGGCACGCGAGGCGCTCTTTTCAACGCTGACCTCTGAGTTCGGTGAATTTGCTGGACTCCATGTACTTGATCTCTATGCCGGAACTGGGGCGATTGCGTTGGAAGCGCTATCCCGTGGTGCAGCGCTCGTTCATGCCGTAGAGAAAGATGATGCTGCTGCCAAAGCGATTGCAAGCAACTTAGAAAATATCAAAAGCGCTGGATGTCCTGGAATTTTCCATCTCTATGCCATGAATGTACATCGCTTCCTCGAGGATAAGGCGGCACAGCCGTATCACTTTATTTACATCGACCCACCTTACGAAGTAGATGATGTCGATGTTATTGAAACGCTTATTCGATTACGTGATGGCGGATTTATCGATTCACAAGCGCTCATCGCAATTGAACGTAATAGTCGCGTAAAAGAGATTTCGTGGCCCGAAGGTCTGGAAGAAATCCGCCAAAAGAAATATGGGCAGGCAACTATTTTCTACGGAGTTCCTACGCGTGAAGATGGCGAAAATGGATAACCTCAGCAATCATTGCTAGCGTTTGCACTATGAAACGCGCAGTGTGCCCGGGCTCCTTTGATCCCATCACCTTTGGCCACCTCGACATCATTGAGCGCGCCAGCGGACAATTTGATGAAGTCATCGTCGCAGTGTTCGTCAACCGCAATAAATCAGGTCTCTTCTCGGTCGAAGAGCGCATGCAAATGATCAGCGAAAATGTAAAGAAATTTCCCAATGTTCGCGTCGATTCCGGAAGCGGATTACTCGTTGAATATTGCAAAAAGAACGGCGTTCAAGCAATCGTTAAAGGTCTGCGAGCAGTTACTGACTTTGATTATGAACTACAGATGGCGCAAGTTCATATCCAAGCATCTGGCGTCGAAACTATGTTTATGGCGACTTCGCCGACCCACTCATTCTTATCTTCTTCTATTGTGAAAGAACTAGCCCACTATGGTGGAGATGTTTCTTCTATGGTTCCATCAAATGTCAACGAAGCGCTACGGGCTAGAGCAGGAGAAAAAGCATGACTATGGATTCGATCGAAAAGCTCAATACCGCCATTGCAGTTGTTGAAGAAGCCAGAGGAGTTCCTCTATCTGCTTCTTGTGTCGTCCACCGTGGAGAAATGCTAGAAATTCTCGAAGGCGCCCGCGATTTTCTTCCCGCTGATCTCGAAGGCGCCGAGTCAATCATCGCCGACAGAGATCGCATCATTGAAGAAGGTCGCCTGAGCGCCGAGTCAATGATTGCCGCGGCCCGTGAAGATGTTGCTCGTATGGTTGAGCAGACCTCTATCGTTCAGGCCGCACGTGATGAAGCGCAACGAATTCTCAATGAAGCTCGCGAAATTGCAGAAGATGAACGCCGTGAAGTTGAGGCCTACATCGATGGCCGCCTGGCAACTCTTGAGGTCATTCTCAATAAGACTATGGATGCCGTTGCTCGTGGACGCGAACGCCTCGAAGGCGCGGACGATAAAGATATTCTCTCTCAGCTCAACGCTGATAATTAGTTACGAGCCTTCGCATGAGCAAGAAGATCAACCCTTTTATCCTCAATACCCATGAGCTCCCACGTCGAGCTGGTGAGTTGAAGGAGTACGAGCTCGATATCGAAGCGCCAACTCGCATTGGGGTACCCCTGATTGCAGTGCCTGAAGGCGATGTTATAGAGGCCGATGTTCGCCTCGAGTCTGTCACTGAGGGCGTGCTTCTCAGTGCAGAAATTTATGCTGTTGCTATTGGCGAATGTATTCGCTGCCTCGACCCGGTTGAGGTTGTTGTCGATAGGAAGATTCAGGAGCTCTATCGATACGAACCGACCAATGAGAAAGGTCGCAGGAAGAAGCGCGATGATGAAGATATAGATCTCGATATCGATGACGAACTTCAAATGGAGGGCGATCTCCTGAACTTGGAGATTCCAATCATCGACGCAATTATTTTGACCTTGCCTGTGAACCCACTCTGCTCTGAAGAGTGCTTGGGGCTCTGCCCTGATTGCGGGGAGAAGTGGGCGAACCTGCCGGCAGACCACGCTCACGAGGTCATCGATGCGCGGTGGTCGGGGCTAGAAAATCTCGATTTTGGCAATTGACGGGTAGTAAGCGATACTTACCCCATTACGGCGGCAGACCACACGTTTGTAGCCCAGAAGATTTCATCAAGATAAAGGACGATTACCGTGCCAGTACCAAAGCGAAAGATGTCTCGTTCGAAGACACGTTCACGTCGTAGCATGTGGAAGACAACTGCAGCGGCAATCTCAACTTGCCAGCAATGTCAGCAACCAAAGCTCAACCACGTTGCATGTCCTACATGCGGCACATATAACCGCCGTCAGGTTCTAGAGGTCTGATCTGTACTCAAAACTTCTCGAGCAACTCGGAATAAATCTATCTCCGGAAGTGCTTGAGCTAGCTTTTACCCATCGGTCTTATGCCTACGAGACTGGTTTAACTGCCACAAATGAGCGCCTGGAATTTCTAGGTGATTCAGTTCTTGGCCTCATCGTTACTGAAGAGCTCTACATCAAATATCCAGATTTAGATGAGAGCCGTTTATCTCCACTTCGATCTGGCATCGTCAATATGCGCGCGCTCGCAGATATTGCACGCACACTCGAACTTGGAAAATATATTCGACTCGGTAAGGGCGAAGAAGTTACCAATGGTCGAGATAAGAACTCACTCCTCGCAGATGCCTTAGAAGCGCTATTTGGCGCCATCTATCTCGAATGTGGATTTGAGGCAACAACTCGCGTCATTAGCACTCTCATCAAAGAGACTCTCGATAGCGCAATGGCAAAAGGCGCAGGTCTTGATGGAAAGACAGCTCTACAAGAATTGGTCGCATCTCTCGGCAAGGGTTCACCCGAATATCTGGTGACAGAGACCGGTCCTGATCACGATAAGAGTTTTACCGCCGTTGCAATGGTTTCTGGTGAGTCAATTGCCGAAGGCCTTGGAAAAAGTAAGCGAGAAGCAGAACAATCTGCAGCGCGCAGTGCATATGAATTACTTTCGCAAACAGAGCAGTAAACCCTCAAGTACAACTTGAACTGAGTCGCTTTTATACCAATGGCACACTCAACGATAGGTTTACCGCGTGTATTTGAAGAGCCTGACCCTCAAAGGATTTAAGTCCTTTGCTTCGGCGACCACTCTTCGCCTCGAACCAGGCATCACATGTGTGGTCGGACCAAACGGTTCCGGTAAATCAAATGTGGTTGATGCCCTCACCTGGGTTATGGGTGAACAAGGAGCTAAGTCTCTGCGTGGCGGAAAGATGGAAGACGTTATCTTCGCCGGAACTTCCGGCCGCGCCCCGTTAGGCCGCGCTGAAGTTGCAGTCACTATTGATAACACCGATGGCGCACTTCCTATTGATTACACAGAGGTAACCATCTCTCGCATTCTCTTTCGCAATGGTCAGAGTGAATACCAGATCAACGGTGAAGCCTCCCGACTCTTAGATATTCAAGAACTCTTAAGCGATTCGGGTATTGGTCGCGAGATGCACGTGATCGTTGGGCAAGGTCAACTCGATGCAATCTTGATGGCAACACCAGAAGAACGCCGTGGATTTATTGAAGAAGCGGCGGGTGTGCTGAAGCACCGCAAACGCAAAGAGAAGGCGCTTCGCAAGCTCGACTCTATGCAGGCAAACTTAGCCCGCGTTAATGATCTCACTGTCGAACTGCGTCGCCAGTTGCGCCCGTTGGGCAAGCAAGCTGAAGTTGCGAAGAAGGCAGCGACAATCCAAGCCGATCTGCGCGATGCAAAGCTACGTCTGCTGGCAGATGATTACATCTCTCTTTCCAAGACCCTTGATGCAGAAGTGGCAGATGAAAACGCACTTCGCGAACGGCGCGGACAGGTAGAAACCGAACTCGACACAATTCGTCGTCGCGAAGAAGAGCTCGATGCACAATCTGCATTTGAAAGTCCATTACTCATTAAGGCACAAGAGAACTTCTACTCACTCAGTGCGCTACGTGAAAAATTCCGAGGCACTCAATCACTTGCGCAAGAGCGCTCACGATTCTTAGCTGAAGAAGCAGAAGAAGCGCGAAGTGCAGGTCGAGATCCAGAAGCGCTCGATCAGGAAGCAGCCTTACTTCGAAGTGAAGAAGCGCAGTTGCGGAATGGAGTGGTCGCGGCACAGAACACTCTCGCAGCTGCGACGTCAGCTCTTGCGCAAGCAGAGGCGGCTTTGAAATCTGAAGAAGACACAATTGCTGCTGCCATGCGCGCAATCGCAGATCAACGTGAAGGTACAGCGCGCCAAGAAGGTCATATCAAATCATTGGCTGCGCGCCTTGAAGCAATAACTGAAGAAATTTCGCGACTTCAAGCAGCGCGCGCTGAAGCACAATCCCGTGTCGACTCCGCAAAGAGTGATTACTCGCAATTTGAGATGGAGATTGGCAACGCCGATGCCGGCGAACAAGGACTTGACTCCCAATTTAACAATTCAAAGAGCGCATTGGAATCAGCAAAGAGCGCTCACGCAGAACTTGTTGATGCAGAGCGAGCTGCAGATCGTGAACGTAATGCAACTGAATCAAAGCTAGAAGCGATTCGCCTGACTTCATCATCACGTGATGGCGCTGCAGCTCTCATCCGCGACTCTCGAGGCGTACACATTCTTGGAAGTATCGCCTCTCTGATTCAGATTGATTCGGGATGGGAAGCAGCGACAGCCGCAGCCCTTGGCGCACTTGCAGATGCAGTAGTCGTCAAAGATCTTTCATCTGCTGTTACAGCGTTAACAACTCTTCGCAACGAAAATCTGGGACAAGCCGATGTACTCGTCTACGAACCAGGCAGCGGAGCAGCAAGCCAGGCTCCGAATGGCCTGACATCTTTACTTTCGCATGTTCGCTCCTCTGAAATTTCAGAGCTACTCACTTCACTTCTTGCAACGACAGTTGTTGCAGATAATGCCCGAGGCGCAGAGTCAATTCTGCGTGATCACCCAACACTGACCGTTGTCACACGCGATGGAGATGTCATCACCTCCAAGCGCGCTCGAGGGGGATCAGCTTCATCCTCATCGCTCATTGAAATTAAGGCGCTCGTGGATGAGCTCACCAAGAAGCTAGAAGATCTCAACCACAAGTGCGATCGCCTTAAGTTTGAAATCTCAACTGCTGCGACCGATGTTGAAGCCAAGCAGGCAGCTTTCGATGCCGCACTGGGAAAGCTCAATGAATCCGATGCTCGTATTGCAGCACTCACCGAACAACTTGCAGTCTCTGGTCAGAATATTAAGTCTGCAACTGCAGAAGTAGAACGACTTACAGTTGCAATAAATGAGGCGACAGCTGCGAAATCTCGCGATGAGAATGAGTTATCTATTGCATCTAATCAATTGCAGAGCCATGGTGAGATAGCCGAACCTGACCATACCCGTGCTGAAACTCTCCGCAATGATGTATCTACAGCTCGCACGACTGAAGTTGAAGCCCGCTTAGCTATGCGCACATCGGAAGAGCGACTTACATCGATTGCAGCTCGCGCCCAAGCACTTGAGGCATCTGCACAAGCAGAACGTGAAGCATCTGAACGTGCAGTGTCGCGGCGTGGTGCACGTGCACGAGGAGCAGTTATCTCCCAAGCGATTGCTGAAGCGGCATATGAGGCGCTCATTCATATCGAACGTTCTATCGCAAAGGCCCAGACCGAAAGATCGCGACTTGAAAATAGCCGTTCTGACCGAGAAGGTGAGACCCTCACCGTTCGTGCGCGCAATCGCGAACTGACGCAACAACTTGATCAACTCACATCCAGTGTTCACCGTGATGAAATAGCTCGCGCTGAACAACGGATGCGCGTTGAGACGCTTGAGAATAAAGCGGTAGAGGAGCTAGGAATCGATATTCCAACTCTGATCGCCGAATATGGACCGGATAAAGATGTACCAACATTTATCGAAACTGAAACCGGCGAGATTGTGGCGACAGAATTAATTCCATATCGTCGCGACCAGCAAGAGAAACGACTAGCTGCAACTGAACGCTCGCTCACACTTCTTGGAAAGATCAACCCACTTGCGCTAGAAGAGTACAACGCGCTGGAAGAACGACTTAAGTTCCTGGCCGAACAGCTCGAAGATCTCAAGCGAACCAAGAAAGATCTACTGGATATCATCAAGGAAGTCGATGATCGCGTGCAAGAGATCTTTATGCAGGCATATGAAGAAGTAGCTGAACACTTTAAAGATATCTTCGCCCGCCTCTTCCCGGGAGGAGACGGCAGGCTGTTCCTTACTAATCCAGATGATCTACTCAATACCGGAGTAGATGTAGAGGCTCGCCCTCCAGGAAAGCGCGTCAAGCGCCTCTCACTTCTCTCTGGTGGAGAGAAGTCTCTGACGGCAGTTGCGATGTTGGTGGCAATCTTTAAATCACGCCCAAGTCCGTTCTATGTTCTCGATGAAGTTGAAGCAGCTCTCGACGATGTCAACCTCGGACGTCTGCTCACAATTCTGGAAGAACTCCGCGAGAGTTCGCAGCTGATCATTATTACCCACCAAAAACGCACTATGGAGATTGCAGATGCGTTATATGGAGTCACCATGCGTGGCGATGGTGTCACAGAGGTAATCTCGCAACGACTTCGCGAATCTGAAACTGCCTAGTTCGATTAAGTTGTAGGCGATGGGACTCTTTAATCGTTTAATTGCCAAGGTTCGTGGCACATCAACTGCGTCGCCTCTAGATTGGGCGGAGATTGAGTCGGAGCTTTTGCAATCCGATTTAGGTCCAGCGCTGGTGAGTGAACTTATCTCTGTCGCACAAAATATGCGTGGTGATGATGCAGAAGCTTCCGTGAAAGATGTGCTCGTAAAAAAACTCTCTTCCAAGCCAAGGGCATTGGGCTCTAAAGATTCAACCAACGTGATTATGGTTGTGGGAGTTAATGGCACTGGCAAGACAACTTCAGTTGCAAAACTTGCAACCCTGCTTCACGCAGGTGGAGATTCAGTACTCCTGGCAGCGGCAGATACCTTTCGCGCCGCAGCGGTAGATCAATTGAGTACGTGGGCTGACCGCATTGGCGTAGAAGTTATCTCCGGCAAAGAAAGCGCTGAGCCAGCATCGGTTGCATTCGATAGCGTGCAGCGTGCCATTGAGAGAAAGAGTAAATATCTGATCATCGACACTGCAGGGCGCCTGCACAATAAGAGTGATCTCATGGCCGAACTCGGGAAGGTAAAGCGCGTTATTGAAAAGGGCTTACCCGTTGCGGAGGTTCTCTTGGTCATTGATGCAACTACCGGACAGAATGGTTTGGCGCAGGCGAAAATCTTTAGCGAAGCAGTGGAAGTGACAGGTCTGATACTTACCAAGCTCGATGGCAGTGCGCGAGGGGGAGTAGCGCTAGCGATTGAGAGCGCCCTGGATATTCCTATTAAATACATCGGTACAGGCGAAGGGGCTGGCGACTTCGCTGCATTCCAGCCTGATTCATATATCGAGGGGCTGCTCTCGTAACGCAGATGTAACAAATAGGGGCGCTTTGTGACACCCCCTTAACCTCATACAGCAACAGATGTAACCGGCCATCGCCATCATTTCGCCATCTCAATGACGAGAATCCCTCCCTTCTCGAAAATACTCGGGCTAGAACTTAATTGAATGGACCTGAAATGGATCAAGTAGTTCTTAATGGCGGTGATACCGCATGGATGTTGGCAAGTACTGCACTCGTACTTCTCATGACTCCAGGATTGGCATTCTTCTACGGAGGAATGGTTCGTACAAAGAGCGTTCTCAATATGATGATGATGTCGATGGTGACAATCGGCATCGTGAGCGTTCTATGGGTTATCTACGGATTTGAATTAGCATTTGGTTACAAGTCAGATTCACCATGGTTTGGTGGATTTGGTTTAAGCGGACTCGGAAGTTCGGTCAATGCTCTCACCAATAATGGTGGCATCTATCCGATTCCAGTACTTGTATTTGCAGCATTCCAGCTGATGTTTGCGATCATCACTCCAGCGCTCATTTCTGGCGCGATTGCCGATCGTGCAAAGTTCACAACCTGGGCAATCTTTGTTGCCATCTGGTCGACCGTTGTGTATTTCCCAGTTGCTCACTGGGTATTTGCATTCGGTAACAAGATTGGCGATAAAGTCACCAGCACTGGTTACTTAGCAGGCAAGGGGCTGGAAGACTTTGCTGGCGGAACTGCTGTACATATCAATGCAGGTGCGGCAGGTCTGGCACTTGCACTCATCCTTGGAAAGCGCGTGGGTTGGCGTAAAGAATCAATGCGCCCACACTCGTTACCACTCGTCATGCTCGGCTCTGGTCTCTTGTGGTTTGGCTGGTTTGGTTTCAATGCCGGATCTGCGCTAGCTGCGAATGGAATTGCCGGACTTGCCTTTATGAATACTCAAGTTGCAACAGCTGGCGCTCTTATCGGCTGGTTACTTGTTGAGAAGGTTCGCAATGGGCATGCCACATCACTCGGTGCAGCATCTGGTGCAGTTGCAGGTCTCGTCGCCATCACTCCTGCCTGCGCATTTGTCGCACCGTGGGCTGCAGTAATTATTGGACTTCTCGCCGGCATCATCTGTTCACTTGCAGTCGGCATTAAGTACAAGCTCGGTTTCGACGATTCACTCGACGTCGTTGGCGTTCACCTCATTGGTGGTATTTGGGGATCGCTTTCCATCGGTCTCTTTGGTACTCATGTAGTCAATAGCATCGGCCTCGATGGAATCTTCTACGGCGGAGGAACTGCGCTTCTTGGTAAGCAGGCTCTCGGTGTAGGACTGGTTCTTGGTTACTCATTTATTGCAACGTTGATTATCGGCTTTGCACTTGAAAAGACAATCGGCTTCCGCGTTTCACGTGAAGTTGAAATCGAAGGCATCGACCTTAAGGAACATGCTGAATCCGCATATGAACTAGCAAGCTCTTCTCGTGGAGGTGCATCACTATGAAGTTGATTACCGCAATTCTCAAGCCATTTAAATTGGATGAAGTGAAAGATGCTCTGCAAGCTGCAGGCATTACAGGTATGACCGTCTCTGAAGCAAGCGGCTTCGGTCGTCAGCGCGGACATACAGAGGTATATCGCGGTGCTGAGTACACCGTCGATCTCGTTCCAAAGGTTCGTCTCGAAGTTCTCGTTGATGACAAGGACGCTGCATCAGTAGTAGATGTCATCGTGAAAGCTGCATCAACGGGATCAATCGGTGACGGCAAGGTATGGACAACTCCAGTAGAACAGGTCGTCCGTGTTCGCACGGGAGAAAAGGGACCTGACGCTATCTAAGTAGTTCATCCATGAGTTAATAACTGAATAAGAAGAACTAAGATTGGCGACATGGGGACACGAGAAAGACGCGCGCGATCCAACGAGGGGGATCTGCTTCTTTCTTCTCTCTTCAAAGAGAGTGCTGCCAATTCGCAGGAAGTAGCTATCGCCGCGGTCGGAGGTTTCGGCCGCGGCGAACTATCTCCAGGCTCTGATTTAGATATCGTCATTATCCATACTGGATCACTTCCTGATGCAGAACTTTCGGAACTTGTAAATAAAATTCTCTATCCCCTCTGGGATAAGAATGTGAAGATAGATCATTCAGTTCGAACTCGCTCGGAGATGCGCAGCGCCGCCAATGATGATCTCAAGGTTGCCATGGGCCTCCTCGATATTCGTCTCATTTGCGGCAACTCTGACTTAGTTGCAGCAGTGCAAGTCGATGCGCTTGAGTCGTGGCGAAAGAATGCAAAGCGTTTTCTTCCACAGCTCGAGGCTTCCCTCACTGAACGTCATCAACGCATGGGTGAGCTTGCCTATCTACTCGAGCCAGATCTCAAAGAGGCCCGTGGTGGTTTGCGCGATATCACCGCGCTTCGTGCGATAGCAACTAGCTCTGCAATTTCTGTTCCGATTGGAAGAATCAGCGTCGCCGAGTCGACCTTGGCAAATGTCCGGGAAGCCCTGCATATTGCAAGTGGTCGCGATAAAGATAAGTTGTTCTTTCAAGAGCAAGATAAAGTTGCTGAAATTCTTGGCTTTGCTGACGCCGATGCACTTATGAGCGAGGTAGCGCAAGCGGCGCGGTCGGTTGATTACTTATTGGATTTAACCTGGTACCGATTGGCGCATAAAGGCCGTGAAGGCGGGAGCAGAATCTTCAAGCGAGATCGCTCCACTCCTCTTTCTCGCGATATCACTGTCTCCAATCAGGAAGTTGTCATTAGTAGCGATGCAGATTTTTCCTTAGATCCCGTCATAGGACTTCGAGCGGCTGCATCGGCTGCGCAAATCGGATTGCCCATTTCTATGGACTCACTCGAGAAGTTATCTACAAGTCTGAGCGGTGGAGTTGGTTTGCTTCCTAATCCGTGGCCGCGAGATGCGCGCGAAAATCTCATCACCCTGATCGGTGCAGGTTCTGCGATGGTGCAAATTTTTGAGGCGCTAGATCAGGAAGAGATTATTTTTCACTGGATTCCAGAGTGGAAGAAAGTACGCTCACTTCCGCAACGCAACGTCCTGCACCGACATACGGTCGATCGCCATATGGTTGAGACTGCAGTGCAAGCTGCGGCGCTGACTCGTCAGGTGCATAGACCCGACCTGCTGCTCTTTAGCGCTCTCTTTCACGATATTGGAAAAGGTACCGAGGAAGATCATTCAGAGCGCGGAGAAAGATTGATCGATCCACTCGCGCGGAGAATCGGATTTTCGGATGAAGATGTCGATATTATTAAATTATTGGTGAAGCATCACTTATTACTTTCAGCCACTGCCACGCGGCGCGATCTCGATGACCCGGCAACGATTTCATCTGTTGCGGAGGTGATTCCAGATCTACAGACCCTAGAACTCCTTCATGCTTTGAGTATTGCAGATGGTGAAGCTACGGGCAGAGCCGCTTGGACCGAATGGAAAGCTTCGCTCGTCTCTGATTTAGTCAAAAGAGTAGAACTTGCCATTACGGATAACACAGTTGCACTTCAACCCGAACTCACTGACTCGCAGCGAGCGAAGGCCGATAAGGGCGAGCTCTCAGTCTCAATAGAAGATCGCGCCAGTATTTATTCCATTGAAATTGTTGTACCCGATAAGACTGGATTGCTCTCAACTGTGGCGGGAGTTCTCAATCTGCTGCGTCTCGATGTCAGATCTGCGCGCACTAAATCACATGGAAATTCTGCAGTGATGGAATGGCTGGTTATTCCAGATCCCCATGCACCTACCTTGACTGAGAAAGTTCTCCACCATGAACTCGAAGAAGCGCTGCGGAATAAGAGTTCACTCACTCAGCGCATTGAAGAGCGCATTGCGGCCTACGCCCAATTGCCAACGATTCCAGTACCCGATCCGGTAGTAGATATCTTTGCCGACGCGGCAACAGATGCGACCATTATTGAAGTCAGAAGTCACGATCGACCTGCCCTGCTCTTTGGGATTGGTGACTCAATCACCAAGAGCAATATCGATATTCGCTCCGCCATTGTTACAACATTAGGTGCCGAAGCGATTGACACCTTATATGTCACAGAAATCGGTGGAGGTCCGCTCAGTCCGGCGCGAGCAGAGGAAGTCGCAACGCGACTCAGGTCTGCGCTCAAGTAGAGTTCCACCACTATGTTCGACACACTTTCTAGCAAATTTGCCGGTGCTTTTAGCGCCTTGCGATCGCGTGGAAAGTTATCGGAAAAAGATATTGCAGCAACAACCACAGATATTCGCCAAGCCTTACTCGAAGCAGATGTCGCACTCGAAGTTGTAGATAGTTTTACGCAGAAGGTTCACCAGAAATCTCTTGAAGTGTTACCAACTTTGCAATCTGGTACCAATCAAGCCCAAGCAATCTTCGATGTTGTAAATCGCGAACTCACCGAAATTCTTGGTGGGGGAGCGCGTCGAGTGCGTTTGGCCAAGAATCCTCCCACGGTCATCATGCTCGCCGGACTCCAAGGTGCTGGTAAGACCACTCTTGCCGCCAAGCTCGCCAAGTTCTTCAAAGATCAAGGTGATACACCCATCTTGATTGCATCGGATTTACAACGCCCTAACGCAGTTAATCAATTGCAAGTTGTCGGTCAAGCGGCAGGAGTTCCAGTCTTTGCACCTGAACCAGGTAATGGAATTGGTAATCCGGTAAAAGTTGCACAAGATGGAATCGCTTTCGCACAATCAAAACTGCACAATATTGTGATTGTCGATACTGCTGGTCGTCTCGGAGTTGATCAAGAATTAATGCAAGAAGCAGTCGCTATTCGCGATGCAGTAAATCCAGATGAAATTCTCTTTGTAGTAGATGCCATGATCGGACAGGATGCGGTACGTACCGCCCAGGCATTCCGAGATGGCGTTGGGTTTGATGGCGTAGTTCTTACCAAACTCGACGGTGATGCTCGTGGTGGTGCGGCGCTCTCGATTGCAGCTCTGACTGGCCGTCCCATCATGTTTGCATCAACCGGAGAAAAGTTAACTGATTTTGAAATCTTCTATCCCGAGCGTATGGCTTCCCGCATCCTTGGGATGGGCGATGTCGCAACGCTGGCCGAACAAGCTAAGAAAGCCTTTGACGGTGATTCAGCTAAGAAGTTGGAAGATAAGTTCATCGCTGGTGAAGATTTCACACTCGATGATTTCCTTGAGCAGATTGAGGCGATGTCCAAGATGGGCTCGATGGGAAAGTTACTTGCGATGTTGCCGGGCGCAGGCCAGATGAAGAAGCAGATTGAAAACTTTGATGAATCTGAAATAACGCGCACCAAAGCGATTGTGCAATCAATGACTCCGCTGGAACGACGTGATCTCAAAGTTCTTAATGGTTCCCGCCGTGCGCGTATTGCACTTGGTTCCGGTCGGAAAGTGTCAGATGTAAATGCTCTGGTTGATAAATTTACGGCTGCTCAGAAGATGATGAAGCAGATGCGTAATGGTGGAGCACCTGCCGGAATGGGGTTGCCCCCTGGAATGCCAGGTCTACCTCCGAGGCAGGCGGCCCCGATTCAGAAGAAGAAATCAAAGTCTGGAAACCCAGCTAAGCGAGCGTTGGAAAACGGCTGATTTCCTCATTGTGAGCGTAACTGGCAAGATAGGGCACCTGTTACAGGGCCCTCTACCCCGGTAACAATCCAATCCACAGTTGGACCTCATGGCTACGCACCCCGCTGTAGCGATTTGGTACGACACACTTATTAGGAGCACTACTTCTTTGTCTACAAAAATTCGTTTAATGCGCATGGGAAAAATTCGCACACCTTATTTCCGCATCGTTGTTACAGATTCACGCAAGGCGCGTAACGGTCTCTCTATTGAAGAGATCGGTCGCTATGTTCCAGGTCAAGAACCATCAATCATCGAAGTTAATTCAGAGCGTGCTCTGTACTGGCTCGGCGTTGGTGCACAAGCTTCAGAGGCTGTAGAGGCGCTCTTGAAGGTGACCGGAGATTGGCAGAAGTTCAAGGGTCTTCCAGGAACTGAAGGAACTCTTCGCTTTGCAGCAGCTAAACCACATAAGAGCGTTGCCTATGAAGCAGCTGTTAAGGCTGCCGCTGCAGAACCTGCAGAAGGTGCAACAACTTTGAAGAAGAAGGCGCAAGAGAAGTTGGCTGCGATGTCCGAACCAGCGAAGGCCGAAGCGGTGTCCGAGGTTCCAGCTCAAGTTGAGACAACAGAAGCAAGTTCTGTAACCGAAACTGTTGAAGCTGTAGTTGAAGCGACTACAGAAGATGTCGTAGTAGCAGAAACACCTGCAGAAGAAGCTCTTATAGAAGAAACACAGCTGAATAATGATTGATGAAGCTCTCGAACATCTCGTAAAGGGAATCGTTGATAATCCTGACGATGTCAATGTCAAAGAGAAGACACACCGTCGTGGCACCACGCTCGAAGTTCGTGTCAATCCTGACGATATCGGCAAGGTAATCGGTCGTAATGGACGTACAGCAAAGGCGCTTCGCACAGTTGTAAGCGCACTTGCTGGTCGCTCAGTACGTGTCGATCTCATCGATACCGACGAGGTTCGTTAACTCCTAAACACCCATGAAATTAAACGTGGGCCGCATCGGTAAAGCTCACGGAATTCTTGGTGAGGCAACGATTGAAGTCCGAACAGATGAAGCAGAAGATCGCTTTGCTATCGGCGCAGTATTAGAGACAGAAAACCACGGTCAACTGACCGTGGTTTCTGCACGTGTACACAATGGCATTCTGCTTCTCGGATTTGAAGGAATTGAAGATCGCAATGCCATTGAAGCTCTTCGCAATGAACTTCTCTACACAGATGTTGATATCGATGCGCCGGGCATTGATGAAGATGATTATCACGTCTTGCAATTAGTGGGCTGTAAAGCCTTTCTGGTTGATGGAGATGAATTTGGCGAAGTTATAGAAGTTCTCAATCTTCCCGGCCAAGATGTGCTGGTGATAAAGACCGACTCAGGTGAAGCCCTGATTCCTTTCGTGCATCAGCTAGTACCGATCGTCGATATTAAGCAGAAACGAATGACCGTTATCCCGCCTGAAATAGATGGAGTAATCTGATGAAGATTGATGTCATCTCGATCTTTCCTGAGTATCTATCTCCGCTCAAACTTTCACTCCTCGGCAAAGCGCAGAGCGCGGGGCTCGTAGATATCTCAGTTCACGATCTCCGAAGTCAGACCAACGATAATCACAACACAGTTGATGACACCCCGTACGGAGGTGGCGCTGGAATGGTGATGCTGCCTGAGGTGTGGGGAAAGAGTATTGATTCTGTCATTAATGATGGCGCTGATTTGATAATTCTTACTCCGGCTGGAAAGCGCTTTAACCAGAGTATGGCGGCCGAATTTTCCACATCACAGCAATTGATCTTTGCATGTGGTCGCTACGAAGGCATCGATGATCGGGTGCGTCAGTATTATTCACAATCTGAGTTCAAAGATCGCAATATTCGAGTTCATGAAGTCTCAATTGGCGATTATGTTCTTGGTGGAGGAGAAGTCGCATCCATGGTGATGATTGAAGCGATTACGCGATTGATTCCTGGAGTACTGGGTAATCCCGAATCACTGGCTGAAGAGTCACATAACAGCGATGGCTATCTCGAATATCCCAATTTCACCAAACCTCAAGAATGGCGTGGAATCCCAGTTCCCGAGATTCTTTTGAGTGGCAACCACCAAGAAATTGCGAAGTGGCGCACCCAACAGGCAGAAAAGCGTGCAAAAGATAATCTTTAACTCGTAAGTAACTCTTTCCTCCCGTATCGTTCTACCTATGAGCGAAGAGTCGGAACGTATTCAGTCACGCCTCATCCGTGATCTCGAGCCGGTCGTCGCAGTCGAATTAGAACGCCACCTTTCAGTTCAGAAGAACTGGTATCCCCACGAGTATGTCCCTTGGTCCGAAGGTCGCGATTACGCCGGACCACTCAATGGCGATGCATGGGAAGCGAAAGATTCACGACTCACGCCCGTTGCGCAAGATTCACTCGTATTAAACCTACTTACTGAAGATAACTTGCCGAGCTATCACACTGAGATTGCTATCTCCATGGGGCGCGATGGTGCTTGGGGAAATTGGATTGAACGATGGACAGCTGAGGAAGCTCGCCACGCAATTGTTATCCGCGACTACCTTATGGCCACTCGTGGCGTCGATCCTTATGAACTCGAAGATTTGCGAATGGCTCATATGTCACTCGGGTACCAAACCCCATACGAAAACGATATGTTGCACACGATTGCATATGTTTCCTTCCAAGAGTTAGCCACTCGTATCTCGCACCGCAATACTGGAAAAATTTCTAACGATTCCATTGCAGAAGGAATGATGCAGCGAATCGCACTCGATGAGAACCTCCATATGTTGTTCTATCGCAACACTCTTTCAGCAGCACTTGATATGGAACCCAACGCGGCAATGCGCGCAATTGCAGATGTAGTGACTAACTTTGATATGCCTGGTGCCAATATGCCCGGCTTTGGACGCAAGGCGGTACAGATCGCTCTAGCTGGAATCTACGATCTCCAGCAACACCTCGATGATGTTGTAGCACCAGTTCTTCGTGCCTGGAATGTATTTGAGCGAAATGATCTATCTGGCGATGGTCTAAAAGCGCGCGAAGAACTCAAGGCCTTTATGGATCAGACTTACAAGGTTGCCGCAACATTTAACGATAAGCGGGAAGTGCACTTCGAGCGTCAGATTGCTCGTGGTATTGAACCAATTCGCATCACCAACTAACTCTCAAATAAGATAAGCGCTATGTCGCGCACCTATCTAGTTGAGACCTACGGGTGTCAGATGAATGTGCACGATTCAGAGAGAATCGCCGGTTTATTGGATGAAGCAGGTTACCTACCGGTTGCAACGGGCGAACAAGCAGATATTGTCGTATTCAATACATGTGCAGTCCGCGAGAATGCTGATAATAAACTCTATGGAAATCTCAGTTTCTTAGCGCCTATTAAGAAGGCGAACCCCGCAATGCAGATCGCCGTAGGTGGATGCCTTGCACAGAAGGATCAATCACTTATTTTGAAGAAAGCCCCATATGTTGATGTGGTCTTCGGTACACATAATGTTGGTTCCCTCCCTGTTTTGCTGGAGCGCGCCCGAGTTGAAGAAGAGTCCCAGATCGAAATCCTGGAAGCTCTCGAGCATTTCCCTTCCACGCTTCCGGCACGCAGATTCTCGGCCTTTACTTCGTGGGTCTCTGTCTCAGTTGGCTGTAATAACACCTGCACCTTCTGCATCGTGCCAACGCTGCGCGGCGTTGAAAAAGATCGCCCAGCATCAGATGTATTGAAGGAGATGCGCGCTCTGGTTGAACAGGGAGTTATTGAAATTACCTTGCTAGGACAGAACGTCAATGCATATGGCGTTGAATTTGGAGATCGTGGCGCATTCGCCAAGCTACTTCGCGAAGCTGGAAAGATTGATGGACTAGAGCGAGTGCGATTCATGTCACCGCATCCACGAGATTTCACCGATGATGTCATCGAGGCGATGGCCGAAACTCCCAATGTGATGCCACATCTTCATATGCCGCTACAGTCGGGTTCGGATGCAATTTTGCAGACAATGCGCCGGTCTTATCGCACGGATAAGTATTTAGGAATCCTCGATCGCGTTCGACAGGCGATGCCGCAGGCCATGATTACTACCGACATCATCGTCGGCTTCCCAGGTGAGACTGAGGCAGATTTCCAAGGAACTCTCGATATTGCAACACAGGCGCGATTTGCAGCTGCATATACATATAAATATTCGATTCGCCCAGGTACGCCTGCAGGTGAAATGCCGAACCAAGTCGCCGAAGATGTAGTGGGCGAGCGATATACCCGCCTGCATGAACATCAACAGAAAATTTCACTCTCAGTAAATCAAGAAGCTGTTGGAAAAATTCATCGCGTTATGGTTTCAGAGATTGAAGGACGCCGTGATGAAGCCCAATCACGAATGACCGGCCGCTCAGAAGATTTTAGATTGGTGCACTTCAGCAGCCAGACTGATGCCCGACCAGGAGATTTTGTCGATGTAGAGATTCGCGAAGCATCAGCACATTACCTGATTGGCGATGCAGTCTCAGTCATACGAACTCGCGGGGGAGATGCGCATACAGCTCGCACTGCTCCGGCTACGACAACACTTGGAATGCCCAAGGTTCGTGCATGAGTCAGGTAATTGTCATCTGTGGTGCAACCGCCACAGGTAAGAGCGATATTGCCATCGGAGTTGCTCAAGCGATAGATGCAGAAATCATCAATGCCGATTCGATGCAACTCTATCGGGGCATGGATATCGGAACTGCAAAGTTGGGTTTAGAAGAACGAGGCGGCATTGCGCACCATCTACTCGATGTGCTCGATGTGAATCAAGATTCAACCGTGGCTTGGTATCAAGAGCAGGCGCGTGCCTTGATTTCAGAGATACATGGACGAGGCAAAGATGTAGTCATCGTTGGAGGCACTGGTCTTTACATCAAAGCTATCTTGGATGATCTCAACTTTCCAGATACCAATCCAGTAATACGTGCCTCACTAGAGCTAGAGGCGCAAGAGTTTGGTGCAGCATCCCTCTTTGCCAGGTTACAAGAATTAGATCCAGCTGCGGCTCTGGCGATTGACCAAGCAAACACACGTCGCATTATTCGCGCCCTCGAAGTTATCGAAATTACCGGTCAACCATTTACTGCAAATCTGCCACGCGAAGATAGTTCTCGATATCCCGATGCGCTGCAATTCGGACTCGTCATGGATCGCGATCACCTTCGTGAACGAATTGATCTGCGAGTAGACAGAATGTGGGAAAGTGGATTCGTAGCTGAGGTTGATCAACTTATCTCAGCGGGGATCAAAGATGGTACAACTGCGCAACGTGCGCTGGGCTATGCCCAGATAATTGCCATGCGCGATGGATTGATGAGCGAAGCTGAAGCAAAGGAAGATACCAAGCGGGCTAGTCGCCAATATGCGCGCAGACAAGAGACATGGTTCTCACGAGATGCTCGTATTCAATGGGTTGCACAGCGTCAACCACGTCTGGAAACTATCCTGCAGAAGATAAACTCGTAGCGCTATGACTCAACCTGTAATCGCCACTTATGGCCACGGCACTGAAAATGACTTTGTGCTGATCTATGACCCCGAGAACTCCTTCACCATTACCGAGGCACAAGTAGCAAGCATTTGTAATCGCGCAACCGGAATCGGAGCAGATGGCTTTATTCGCATTACCAGGAACGCTGATAAATGGTTTATGGATTATCGCAATGCCGATGGATCACTAGCCGAAATGTGCGGAAACGGAATTCGTGTCATGGCTAAATACTTGGTCACACGAGGGCTGCAACCTGAAGGAATCTTTCCTATCGATACTCGAGATGGCTTGAAGCATCTGCGCGTCCCACTCGATGGTGATATCTCAGTCAATATGGGACATGTCACCGATGAGATGGAAGAAGTCGAGGCGACAAATAATGGCCATACCTGGTCGGGTCTACATATCAGCGTTGGTAATCCCCATGCAGTCGTCTTTGTAGATTCACTCGACGATGTCGGATCACTGCACAGTGCGCCGACGGTTTCTCCAACATCGACATACCCCGATGGTGTCAATGTGGAGTTTGTGGAAATTTTGCCGAACTTCGAGGCCAAGATGCGAGTTCACGAGCGCGGCAGCGGTGAGACGCGCTCATGTGGCACTGGTACCTGCGCAGTTGCACTTGCTGCGACTTTGAAGACGAATGGCACGCTTCCTTCACGGTGGACTATCTATCCTCCCGGAGGAAAACTTATTGTTGATATTGACGGTCATTCCAATGCAACTTTAATCGGTCCTGCGGTAATTGGGGAAGACCACGACATTTCAAAGTATCTTTCATAATGGTCGACGACGGATACGACAAGCTATTTGATGAACTACTTCGCGAGAGCGCGCGAGTAGCGGCCGACTTCGATTACGACGAGAGCGATTTCCAAGAAAATAGCCAGCAAGAGCTTTCCGATCGAAATGCCTTGCGCCGAATTAAAGGTTTCTCAACCGAACTTCAAGATATTTCTGAGGCTGAGTATCGCCAGCTACAACTAGAAAGAGTTGTACTTGTTGGTGTCTGGACAGAAGGCACGATCGAGATGGCCGATAACTCGATGGCTGAACTTAAAGCGCTAGCGGAAACTGCTGGCTCTGAAGTTCTGGATGCGCTTATTCAACGACGCGATAAACCAGACCCTGCAACGTATATCGGATCTGGAAAGCTGGTTGAACTTCGACAGATTGTTGTGGCAACTGGCGCAGATACTGTTGTATGTGATGGAGAACTTTCACCGGCTCAGTTAAGAACGTTGGAAGATAAGTTAAAGGTCAAAGTAGTAGATCGAGTTGCGCTAATTCTCGACATATTTGCCCAACATGCCAAGAGTAAGGAAGGTAAAGCGCAGGTAGAACTGGCGCAGATTGCCTACCTTCTTCCCCGACTTCGCGGCTGGGGAGATTCTCTATCTCGCCAAGTTGGTGGTCGTGCCGCAGGTGGTGCAGGTATTGGTGGTCGTGGACCAGGTGAGACAAAGATTGAAACTGATCGGCGTCGTATCCGTGACAAGATGGCCAAGCTACGACGTGAAATCGCTGAAATGAAAGTCTCTCGCGATACCAAGCGCCAAGAACGGAAACGATTCAATATTCCCTCTGTCGCAATTGCTGGATATACCAATGCCGGAAAGTCATCACTACTCAATCACTTGACTGGCGCTGGAGTACTTGTCGAGAATGCGCTCTTTGCAACGCTCGATCCCACTGTGCGCAAATGTGAAACTTCCGATGGCCGTGTGTATACCTTGTCAGATACCGTGGGCTTTGTTCGCCATCTGCCACACCAGCTTGTCGATGCCTTTAAATCAACTCTTGAGGAAGTCTCTGGAGCAGATCTGATTGTCCACGTTGTCGATGGCTCGCACTCTGATCCTTTTGAACAGATTCGAGCGGTTCGTGAAGTAATCAATGACATTGGCGGGGGAGATATCCCCGAAATTATTGCAATTAATAAGGTTGATATCGCAAGTCCCGATGTTGTGATGGAAATTCTGCGAAAGGAACCGAATAGTTACGCCTTCTCTGTTCGCTCTGGCTTTGGTATCGAAGGTTTAATCCATGCGATTGAGAAATCACTGCCTCATCCAAGTGTGGAAATCACAACCGTGATTCCATACAACAGAGGCGATCTGGTGAGTGCGATCCATGAACAAGGCGAAATACTGAGTGAGGAACATCTCGCTGAAGGAACCGCTATCCATGCCTATGTTGACGGTGGCTTGGCAAAAGCGATTGAAATCGCGACCGCAAAGCAGGAATAAACCCGACACGCCGAGGGTTGTATGGTCTATACAGCAAGGAATGCGCAACTATTCGCGCATGACGGGTAAGTTCACCCGCTGATACGAGTTATACGGAAGCGAGGTGAGAGAAGTGGCAACAGATTACGACACACCCAGAAAGACCGACGAGGAGCTTCACGAGGAATCGTTAGAAGAACTCAAAGCCCAACGTGTTGATGCACAATCAGGACAGATTGATGTTGATGAAGCAGAGGCTGCAGAAAATCTTGAACTTCCGGGAGCAGATCTATCTGGCGAGCAACTTGCAGTTCGAGTCGTTCCCGTACAGGTTGATGAATTTACCTGTTCACGATGTTTCTTGATCCATCACATTACACAGCTTGCTAAGGGCGAAGGAGCTAAAGCAATCTGTAAAGAGTGTTCGTAAGCTCTTCAGATTTCTTTGAACTCACCAACCAATACGGGGTGGAGTCGCGCGAATCATTGAGCGTGATTTTCACACCCGTTGAAATCCAGAAAGTAATCGCTAAGTAAGCAGCCGGATCCGCATCTCGAGTCCGCAACGTACGAATTTGTCCAGGGGTAAGTAGCTCTACGGATTTGAGATATTTGATTTCAATATGAGCTTTGCCTATTCGCAGTTCGCGTTGATCAATCTCAATTTCGCTTCTCATCTTGACCGCTATAAATATCAGCAGCAGAGTCAGCGAAATCCAAGTGATGAGTGTTGTTCGAAGATCAAAAGCTGCCCACACAGCCAGAACGAGCGAGAGAAACATAAAGTAGATAAAGGCTAAGAGCCACAGTGGGGGTCGTATCACCTCTCTGAATATCACATCTCTTTGCGCCACGAGACCTAGGCTATCCTGCATTTCATCAAGTAGCCTTGGCTCATGAGTCGCGTTGCTAGTACAACACCACCAGAAGGTGCGCTCATTCCAGAACGCCATCCACAATCACCTGCAACTGGAACTCAAATTCCATCTCACTTTAAACATTGTTTCGGCTGCGGAGAACTACACCCAACGGGACTACACCTAGTTGCCCATGTTGGTGAAGGTGCAGATATCACCGCTGAATTCACGGTTACCCAAGATCATCAAGGTGCACCTGGCCTTGCCCATGGAGGGCTGCTCTCATTGGCTTTCGATGAAGCGCTTGGAAAACTTATGTGGCTCTTACGTGCTCCCGCAGTTACGGCGCGGTTAGAGACAGATTTTCTCAGACCAGTTCCTATCGGCACCAAGCTCTTCATCACCGCGCGCATTACCGGACAAGTCAATCGCAAGGTCTACTCAGAAGCAGAAGGACGTCTCGGAGGACCCGATGGTGAAGTGGCTGTACGTGCGGCTGCATTATTTGTCATTGTCCCGATGAAACACTTCTTAGAGAATGCTCCGGCAGATTACCTCGAAGAACTTCGTAAGAATCCTGATGTACTTCGCTTTGTAGATCCAGAGTTTGATATCAATCCATGAGCAATCTTCAGGTTCTCATCACTCGCCTAGATCCTGATTTACCCCTACCGCAATACTCCAAAGGGGGAGATGCTGGTGCCGATATCGTCTCTCGCATCGATATCACGATTGCTCCTGGCGAACGCGCACTTGTACCGACTGGAATTTCCATAGCCTTACCCGATGGCTATGTAGCGCTAGTTCATCCCCGCTCGGGTTTAGCAATTAAACATGGGGTCACTATGGTCAATGCACCTGGAACGGTTGATGCTGGATTCCGCGGAGAATTACAGTGCATCATGATCAACCATGATCCGAAAGAGAGCGTTACCTTTAAGCGCGGAGATCGAATCGCGCAATTAGTTTTTCAGAGAGTTGAACGAGCAGAATTTATTGAAGTTGACCAACTCCCTGGCTCAGGACGAGGCACGGGTGGCTTCGGATCGACAGGACGTCAATGACCCCACACGATGATCGCGAGAAAGTACTCAGCGCTTTTGGCGGCGCTAAGGGGCTGATTGATTCAGGTATTCCCTCAATCATCTTCCTTGTCACATTTAATCTCACTCATCATTTACATGCAGCTCTCTTTGCCTCAATCGCAACTTCCGCTCTCCTGACTTTAATCCGCCTCATTAAACGCGACACGTTGCAACATGCACTTTCGGGATTAGTGGGAGTGCTCATCTGTGCCTGGTTTGCAAATAGAACCGGAAATCCAAGTGATATCTATATTCCAAAGTTATTAACTAATTTGGGTTATGGCAGCGTTTATCTCATCGCCAACCTCATTGGCTGGCCAATCCTAGGTTTGATGTTGGGACCAATCTTGGGCGAGAATCTCACCTGGCATAAGCATCCGGAACGTAAGCGCGCATATATGAGAGCGAGTTGGCTCTGGGTTGTGATGTTCTTTACGCGCATAGCCGTGCAATACCCGATCTATCGCAGTGGCAATCTCAATCTTCTTGGAACGGTTAATTTGGCCATGGGATATCCGCTCTTTATCGCCACCGCATATGGTTCTTGGCTGGTGCTCAAAAACGCACCAAAGATACCTACTGAGTAATAAAGCAGCCTTTAATCAGATCTTCTGCAGTAGTTGATGCAACAAAGAGAAGTTCATCTCCCGCAATAAATACATCGCTCTTGGATGGTGAAATCACTCGACCATCACGCACAATTGCAGCAAGGGATGCATCTTCGGGAAGTTCAACCTCACCAACTGTCTTTCCAATACATGATGATGAATCAGGAAGTGTGAGCTCAACCAGATTTGCTTGGCCTTTACGGAATGAGAAGAGTCTGACCACATCGCCTACGCTGACCGCTTCTTCAACGAGAGCGGCAATGATGCGTGGAGTTGATACTGCGACATCAACGCCCCATGATTGATCGAAGAGCCATTCATTCTTTGGATGATTGATACGAGCCACAACTCTCGGCACTCCGTACTCAGTCTTGGCAAGGAGCGCAGTTACTAGGTTGACCTTGTCATCTCCGGTTGCGGCAACCAAAACCTGACATTTATTGAGTTGCGCATTATCGAGAGCCGCAATTTCACAGGCATCAGCCATCAACCATTCAGCATCAGGAACTGAATCAATCTTGAGCGCTTTGGGATCGCGGTCAATCAAGAGGACTTGATGTCCATTGTCGAGTAGTTCGCGCGCGATTGCTCGGCCGACATTGCCAGCACCTGCGATTGCAATTCTCATTAGCTCTTCACCGGTCCTTGGGCGAGTACTGACTCTGCAGTTGCAAGCATCTCGTCGCGAATAGTCATATGTACCAAGTCCCCATCTTGAAGAACTGTATGCGCATCTGGAATGAGCGCTTCGCCTAAACGGGTGAGGAAGGCAACGCGAGATTGCGCAGCGCCTTCGAGTTCAGAGATGGGACGGCCATACCAATCAAGATGTGGATGGACCTCGAGCAACTGCACAGTTCCGGTTGCATCACGCCACTCAGAACGAGCTCCACCTGGTGCAATGCGTCGCAGAATTTGATCAGTGGCCCAAATAACTGTCGCTACAGTTGGAATACCAAGGCGCTGATAAATCTCTGCACGACCAGGGTCATAAATACGAGCAACAACATTGGTGACGCCAAAACTTTCTCGGGCAACGCGCGCTGCAAGGATATTTGAGTTATCGCCATTACTGACGGCGGCAAAAGCTTGTGCGCCTTCGATTCCAGCTTCGAGGAGAGTGTCGCGATCGAATCCAACGCCGGTAACTGTGCGACCTTTGAAATCTGCACCAAGTCGTCTAAAGGCCTCCTTTGACTGGTCGATGACTGCAACGGAGTGGCCGGCTGCTTCAAGTTCAATAGCGAGTGAAGATCCAACTCGACCGCAACCCATGATTACTACGTGCACAGGATTAACTTACTACTGTCCGAGGAAAATATCTTGCATAGCTGGTTCTCTACTAGGCTTGCCGTTATGTCATCTACCAAGCGAACATCCCTCGTCGTAGGGCAGAAAATACGGGTGACAGTTGAGAAGGTAGCCCATGGGGGCCATTTCATCGCTCGCTATGAAGGCGCCGTCATCTTTGTTCGCCACGGCATACCCGGCGAAGAATGCGATATCGAAATAACCAGCATTGGTTCCTCATTTAATCGTGGCGATGTTATCGAGGTCATCTCACCTTCACCCGACAGAGTGAGTGCGCCATGTCGATTTGCACATCGCAACGGATGCGGCGGTTGCGATTTTCAACATATCTCTCTGCCGCGCCAAAGAAATCTCAAGAGCGATGTCATCACTGAGCAATTTGCCCGTATCGCCAAGATCGATATTGCAATTGATGTGGAGGAGGTAAGTGGTCCGCTTGGATGGCGTACTCGCTGCGCTGCAGTAACCACGAAAGCCGGTGCTCTCGGTTTTTACCAAGCCCGAAGCCACAAGATTATTCCTGTTGATGATTGTCGAATCCTTGTGCCCGAGATGAGATTCTCTGAACTTGCCCAACGAGGCGCTAAAGCTGACCAACGGATTGAAATCACAATCTCAAATACGGGCGAACGCACTATCGCAACGGCGCTATCAAGTGATGAATCACCAATGCGCATTAGCGATGGTCCAGATACTGCGCACTACACAGTGGGTGAAAATTCATTTGAAGTGAGCCAGAAATCTTTCTGGCAGAGCCATAAAGATGCACCTCGCGTTCTCACCGATGCAGTTCTGCAGTATGCCGAGCTAGAAGACGGCGATCATGTCTTAGATCTTTACGGGGGAGTCGGTCTCTTTGCCGCGAGCTTCCTCTCTAAAATCGGTAGCGCTGGCAGTGTGGACATTGTCGAGGGCAGTAAGAGTGCTACTGCTGATGCGGCACGAAACTTTGCTGGAAAAGATAATGTACATATTTACACCGGTGATGTTGCTCGGCTGATCACACGTTTTTCATCTGCCGATGTCATAGTTCTCGACCCTCCTCGCGAAGGTGCAGGGCGAGATGTCATCGGCCACTGTGCGCAATTACAACCTCGCATCATCGTCTATGTGGCATGTGACCCGGCAGCTCTGGCCCGAGATACCGGATATCTGCGCGATGCGGGATATCGCCTGGAATCTATGCGGGCCTTTGATCTATTTCCCATGACACATCACATCGAATCGGTTGCGAAATTTGTGCCAGATAAGGTATCTTGACGTCAAGATATCTCCCGTGAAAGAAGTTGAGCGATGAGTAAGAACTCACTTGGTAGTAAGAAGAACCTCACCGTTGCTGGCAAAGAGTACGAAATCTTTGATATCTCAAAGATTGAGGGTGCAGCAACTCTTCCCTTCTCACTCAAAGTTCTCCTCGAAAACCTTTTACGCACCGAAGATGGCGCCAATATCACCGCCGATCACATTAAGGCTCTGGCGCAATGGGATCCATCAGTCGAACCGGATACCGAAATTCAATTTACGCCTGCACGAGTTGTCATGCAGGACTTCACTGGAGTTCCTTGCATCGTCGATCTGGCCACCATGCGCGAAGCAATTGTCGACCTTGGGGGAGATCCAGCAAAGGTCAACCCACTTGCACCTGCAGAGCTAGTGATTGATCACTCTGTGATCGCTGATTTCTTCGGAACTGCAACTTCTTTCGAACAGAACACTGATGTTGAGTACGAACGTAATCGCGAGCGTTATCGCTTCCTTCGTTGGGGGCAGGGCGCATTTGATGAGTTCAAAGTTGTGCCACCTGGAACCGGAATCGTCCACCAAGTAAATATTGAGTATTTAGCGCGCGTAGTGATGACTCGTACCGTCAACGGTGTTCTCCGTGCCTACCCTGACACAGTTGTCGGAACAGATTCACACACCACCATGGTCAACGGCCTTGGCGTGCTTGGCTGGGGAGTCGGTGGCATCGAGGCAGAAGCAGCACTTCTTGGTCAGCCAGTATCAATGCTGATTCCACGTGTGGTCGGCTTCAAACTTTCAGGCGAACTTCCAGTGGGAACAACTGCAACTGATATGGCGCTCACCATTACAGAGATGTTACGAAAGCATGGAGTTGTTGGAAAGTTTGTCGAATTCTATGGGCCAGGCGTTGTCTCAGTTCCTATGGCGAACCGAACCACAATTGGAAATATGTCACCCGAATACGGTTCCACATGTGCAATCTTTCCCATCGATGAAGAGACTCTGCGCTACCTTCGCCTTACTGGTCGCAGCGACGATCAAGTTGCACTCGTTGAGCAATATGCAAAAGCGCAAGGCATGTGGCATGACCCAGAAGCATCACCACGGTTCTCAGAACATATTGAACTTGATCTCTCAACTGTAGTTTCATCCATTGCTGGTCCAAAGCGCCCACAAGATCGCATCTCACTTACTGCATCTAAAGCGGCCTTCGAAAAGATTCTGCCTAGCTACTTCTCCGATAAGACCGGGAAAGAGGCATATCCCGTTAATGTGGGAGCAAAGTCAACAACCATTAAAAATGGCGACGTTGTCATTGCATCTATCACTTCTTGTACCAACACATCTAACCCTTCGGTGATGATTGGTGCAGCTCTACTTGCAAAGAAGGCGGTAGAAAAAGGTTTGACTTCTAAGCCATGGGTGAAGACGACTCTTGCACCAGGCTCAAAGGTTGTTACCGATTACTACGATCGCGCCGACCTCACACGTTACATGGAAGCGCTCGGCTTTAACTTGGTGGGTTACGGCTGTGTGACCTGTATTGGAAATTCTGGTCCGCTCCCTATTGAGATCAGCAAGGCAGTAAATGAGAACGATCTCGCGGTTACTGCAGTTCTCTCTGGAAACCGAAACTTTGAAGGACGTATTAGCCCCGATGTAAAGATGAACTACCTAGCATCTCCACCACTTGTGGTGGCGTATGCACTTGCTGGAACGATGGATCACGACTTTGACAATGATTCTCTCGGAAACGATACAGCTGGCAACCCAGTCCTTCTGAAAGATATCTGGCCATCGGCACAAGAGATACAGGCTGTGATCGACTCATCAATCTCTTCAGAGATGTTTAAGAAGGATTACGCAACTGTCTTTGATGGCGATCAGCGTTGGAAGTCGCTTGATACTCCAACTGGTAAGACCTTTGATTGGGATCCCCAATCAACTTATGTTCGCAAACCTCCGTATTTCGAAGGAATGCCAGCAGAGCCAAAGCCGGTTACCGATATCACCGGTGCACGTGTACTCGCTATCCTTGGTGATTCAGTGACAACAGATCACATTTCACCTGCGGGAAATATCAAAGCTGATTCTCCAGCTGGTAAATACCTGGAGGCACATGGCGTCGATCGCAAAGATTTCAACTCATATGGATCTCGACGTGGCAACCACGAGGTAATGATTCGCGGAACTTTCGCCAATATTCGCCTCAAGAATCTGCTGCTTGATGGCGTGGAAGGAAGTTTCACCCGCAACTTCTTGAACCATGGTGAGCAGACAACGATTTACGATGCATCAGTTGCATATCAAGCGGTAGGTGTCGGATTGATTATCCTGGCAGGTAAAGAGTATGGATCAGGATCATCACGTGACTGGGCGGCAAAGGGAACAGCGTTGCTCGGAGTTCGCGCAGTTATCGCAGAAAGTTTCGAACGTATTCATCGTTCAAATTTGATTGGTATGGGCGTACTTCCATTGCAATTTACCAATGGAGAAAATGCTCAATCATTGGGACTCAAAGGTGATGAGACTTTCGCAATTACAGGAGTGACAGCGCTCAATAATGGCGGTATCCCTAAGGAAGTCACTGTGACCGCGGGGGAGAAATCATTCACTGCCAAGGTGCGTATTGATACACCAGGCGAAGCGGATTACTACCGTCACGGCGGAATCATGCAGTATGTACTGCGCCAGCTCCGTGGCTAATCTAGACTGCACCCATGCTCGAATCGATCAAAGGTCCGCAAGACCTCAAGGCGCTCACTCCTGAGCAGCTTGTCGCCTTGGCTGAAGAGATTCGCCAATTCTTAATCACCCAAGTCTCTAAGACCGGTGGGCACCTTGGTCCCAATCTTGGAGTAGTCGAATTAACGATTGCCATACATCGCGCCTTTGATTCACCAAAAGATGTCATCCTCTTTGATACTGGCCACCAGTCATATGTTCATAAGATGCTCACAGGACGCGCTGATCAATTCGATAAGTTGCGGCAACGTGGTGGAATCGCAGGATATCCAAACCGCAGCGAGAGCGTTCACGATGTTATTGAAAATTCACATGCCTCAACTGCGCTCTCGTGGGGAGATGGCATCTCTCGAGGCTTTTCGCTCTCAGGGCAGAGCGATCGCAGCGTTGTTGTTGTAGTGGGAGACGGCGCCCTCACCGGCGGAATGTCATGGGAAGCGCTCAATAATATTGCTGCAGCAAAAGACCGTAATTTGATTATTGTGGTGAACGATAATGAACGTTCTTACTCACCAACTATCGGCGGAGTCGCAACATACCTGGCAACGCTTCGCGTAACCCGCGGATACGAACGCTTCTTAGATTGGGGCAAGGAAGTTCTTGCCAAGACACCAGTTGTTGGCAATCCAATATACGAAACGTTGCACGGAATGAAGAAGGGCATCAAAGATATTGTCGCCCCACAAGGAATGTTTGAAGATCTCGGTCTGAAATATGCCGGCCCGATCGATGGCCATGATGTTGCGGCAATGGAGCGTGCGCTCATTCAGGCAAAAGAATTTGGCGAGCCAGTACTGCTTCATGTTATTACCGAAAAAGGTAAGGGCCATAAGCCTGCCATCGCAGATGAAGCCGAAAAGTTCCATGCTGTCGGAATCGTTGATCCAGAGACCGGAACTCCACTTGGTAAATCAGTAACCACTTGGA
>JBAXLF010000006.1:0-39089 GCA_037134955.1 Actinomycetota bacterium
TCATTCTCATTTAACTCACCCTTTGGCGCTTGTGCCGAATGTTCGGGTATCGGTACCAAACTCGAAGTGGATGAAGATCTCATCATCCCCGATGATTCTATTTCGATTAATGAGGGAGCCATCGCGCCGTGGTCCGGAGGTCAATCCTCTGAATACTTCCTTCGCCTGCTTGAAGCACTTGCCAGCGAACTTAAATTTTCGATGGACAATCCTTGGAAGAAGTTATCGGTAAAGGCTAAAGAGGCAATCATCAATGGCTTTGATTATGAAGTTCACGTCAAGTATAAGAACAGATATGGTCGAGTTCGCAACTACTCCACCGGTTTTGAGGGTGTAGTTCCCTTTATCCATCGCCGCCATAGCGAGACTGATAGCGATTACAGCCGCGACAAGTACGAGGCCTACATGCGCGAGACTCCATGTCCGGCATGTAAAGGTGCGCGACTTAAGCCCGAGGTACTTGCGGTAACCCTGGGCGGTAAAAGTATTGCTGAGGTATGTGCGCTCTCTATCGATGATTGTGCGACTTTCCTAAAGCAAGTAACGCTCAATAAACGTGAAGCTCAGATTGCAGAACGCGTCATGAAGGAAGTACATGCTCGTCTCGGCTTCTTACTCGATGTCGGTTTAGATTATTTATCACTCGATCGACCTGCCGCAACGCTTTCCGGTGGAGAAGCACAGCGCATCCGACTTGCAACGCAGATTGGCTCTGGCTTAGTAGGTGTGCTCTATGTTCTCGATGAGCCTTCCATTGGGCTACATCAGCGCGATAATCGTCGTCTCATTGAAACTCTTACTCGCCTCCGTGATCTTGGAAACACATTGATAGTTGTGGAACATGATGAGGAGACAATTCGAACCGCAGATTGGATTGTCGATATCGGCCCCGGAGCCGGCGAACACGGCGGCAAAGTTGTGGTCTCTGGTTCGTATGAAGAACTCATCGCCTCTGAGGAATCGATTACAGGTGCCTATCTTTCTGGACGTAAAGCGATTGAAATTCCTGATAGTCGCAGACCAGTCGATCCCAAGCGCCAACTTGTTATCAAAGGCGCGAAAGAGAATAACCTCAAAGATATTGAAGTTGCGATTCCATTGGGACTCTTTGTCTCAGTGACCGGTGTTTCCGGATCTGGAAAATCAACGCTGGTCAACGACATTCTCTACACAACTCTTGCCAACAAACTCAATGGTGCGCGCTTGGTACCAGGACGACATAGAACAGTTACCGGTATAGATCAACTCGATAAAGTTGTACACGTCGATCAGTCACCCATCGGTCGCACTCCGCGCTCCAACCCAGCTACCTATACAGGCGTCTTCGATAAGGTCCGCGCACTTTTTGCTGAAACTACCGAAGCTAAGGTCCGTGGATATCAGCAAGGTCGCTTCTCCTTCAACGTTAAGGGTGGGCGCTGCGAGAATTGTTCTGGCGATGGAACTATCACTATCGAAATGAACTTCTTACCTGATGTCTATGTTCCTTGCGAAGTCTGTCATGGGGCGCGTTATAACCGCGAGACTTTGGAAGTTCATTACAAGGGCAAGACCATCGCACAAGTCCTCGATATGCCGATTGAAATTGCTCACGATTTCTTCGAATCAGTCCCTACTATCGCTCGCTATCTCAAGACGCTCTGCGATGTTGGACTTGGCTATGTCCGCCTTGGACAGTCAGCTCCTACGCTCTCGGGAGGTGAAGCGCAACGCGTCAAGCTGGCGACTGAACTGCAACGTCGCTCGACCGGCCGCACCATCTACGTTCTCGATGAGCCAACAACGGGTCTGCACTTCGAAGATGTCAATAAACTCTTAGGAGTTCTCAAGCGCCTAGTTGAATCTGGAAATACCGTCATTGTGATCGAACATAATCTCGATGTCATTAAATCTTCAGATTGGGTTATCGATATGGGACCACAAGGCGGTTTCCGCGGTGGACAGGTTGTCGCTGAAGGAACGCCAGAAGATGTGGCAAAGATTAAAGAGAGCTTTACCGGAAATTATCTTGCAGAAGTTCTCGCAACCAATCGTAAAGCCACCCCGGTAAAGACCGCCAAGAAGAAGTAGTCATGGCAGAACCTTCAAGTTATCGCCCTAAGGAGATTCCTGAAGAGCCTGGGGTCTATCGCTTCTATAACGGCGCTGACAAAGTTATCTATGTTGGCAAAGCGAAGAATCTTAAAAATCGATTAACCACATACTTCGGCTCCAATTTAGCGCAGAAGACATATCGCATGGTGCATGAAGCGGTGCGGGTGGATTGGACAATTGTTGGAACAGAGCTAGAGGCACTCGCTCTCGAATTCTCATGGATTAAGCAGTATCACCCAACATATAACGTGCAATTTAAAGACGATAAGTCATATCCATATTTGGCGATCTCTATGAGTGATGAATTTCCCCGCATCTTCATCACGCGTAAAGAGAAGAGGCCGGGACTTAAGTACTTTGGACCATATACAAATGCTTGGGCACTTCGTAATACCTATGAGGTACTCCTCAAGGTTTTCCCGGTCCGCTCATGTAGCGCCGGAAACTTTCAACGCGCACAACGGACTAAACGGCAATGCTTGCTTGGAGATATCGGTAAATGTGCAGCGCCCTGTGTCGGGTGGGTTACGCCCGAAGAACATCGAGAGATAGCGGTCAAACTCGATGCCTTTATGGAGAAAGGAATGGAGAACCTACTTCCTACCTTACGTGCCGAGATGGAAGAGTCTTCTGCCCGCGAAGAGTTTGAGCGGGCAGCACGCCTGCGTGATCAGATTGAATCATTTGAGAAGGCTCAACGTTCAACACAAGGAAATCTCTCCGATGAACTGGATGGGGACTTCATCTCACTGCACGAAGAAGGCTTACATGCAGCTGGTTCCATCTTCGTAGTACGTCGCGGTTCCATTAAGGGTTCCCGTTCGTGGATTGTCGATCAAGAGCGCGCCTTAGAAGGAGATGATCAGATTGGCTCGCTCTTCTTCTCAATCTATAGTCAGAGCGCACCTGCTGATATTCCGTCAGAGATATATCTCAACCATGAACCTGCAGATCGAACAGCCTTGGAAGAGTGGCTCACTTCGCTTCGTGGGTCGAAAGTTGCAATCAAAGTTCCGCAACGCGGTGAGAAAGTGGAGTTACTGCAAACTGTCGAACGCAATGCGCATTATGCACTTGTGCAATACCTCAGCAAGCGCGCAACTGACGCTGCGGTGTCGGGCAAGGCTCTGCTTGAACTCGAGGAAGAGTTGCAACTTTCGCGCACACCGTTGCGGATTGAGTGTTACGACATCTCCAATATTTCAGGGACCTCAGTAGTCGCTTCAATGGTGGTCTTTGAAGATGGCCTTGCAAAGAAGAGCGAATATCGCCGCTTCATTATTGATACTGATACCGCGCAGGACGATACCCGGGCGATGCATCAAGTTATTACTCGCCGGATGAAGCGTCTGCTTGCAGATCGAAATGTCAATCAAAGTGAAGTTGCCGAAACTGGAGGCAAACTCAGTAAATTCGCCTATCCACCGCAACTGATTGTTGTTGATGGCGGTGCACCACAAGTTGCCGCGGCGCAGCGCGCACTCGACGAATTAGGAGTTACCGATGTTGCGCTCTGCGGACTGGCTAAGCGATTAGAAGAAGTATGGATGCCGGGGGATAAGGATCCTCTCATTCTTCCGCGCACATCCGAAGGTATGTACTTGTTACAACGAATTCGCGATGAAGCGCACCGATTCGCAATCACCTTCCATCGCTCACGTCGCTCCAAAGTTATGCTCGAATCTCTGCTCGATGAAATCCCGCAATTAGGTGAATCTCGTCGTGCAGCTTTACTAGATCGATTCGGCTCAGTAACTGCAATGCGCAAGGCGAGCGTTGAAGAGTTGGCGGCAACACCTGGAATCGGTGCGACTATTGCAACCATTATCTTCACCCACCTGCAACACCTTTCTCAATCGGGAGTTGAGATATCAGGCGTCGATATGGCCACCGGCGAGATACTTGACACCTAAGGCAGAATGACGACATGGCGACTAAAGAGTTACTCATCCTTACCGGAATGTCTGGTGCTGGGCGTTCGACTGTCGCTCATGCGTTGGAGGATCTCGGTTGGTATGTAGTTGATAACTTGCCACCTGCGCTATTGCCGCAACTTGCCGAACAGAGCCTCGATTCCCATGCTGCACTTGCAGTAGTTGTTGATGTTCGCGGCGGTAAATTCTTCGATGAGTTAAATAGCGCTCTAAAGGTTCTTCAGAGCTCTGCGACCCCGTATCGCCTACTCTTCCTCGACGCTACAGATCAATCGCTTGTTCAACGTTTTGAATCAACTCGCCGCCCACATCCCTTGCAAGCCAAAGATCGTATTGTCGATGGCATAGCGCGCGAGAGAGCTAAATTAGAAGAGATTCGTGCTCAAGCAGATGTGGTGATTGATACAACCAACCTCAATGTTCATCAGTTAGAAAAGCGTACGGGCGAAATCTTTGCCGAGGGTATGTTGGCAACGCTGCGAGTTAATGTACTTTCCTTTGGCTATAAATATGGAATTCCAGTAGATGCCGATCTTGTGCTCGACTGTAGATTTATTCCCAATCCACATTGGATCCCAGAACTTCGCCCTTTGAACGGATTAGATAAACCAGTTTCGGAGAAAGTTCTCGGCTCTGAAGGCGTCGCCGACTTCGTGAAAAGCTATGTCGCCGTTGTGGAAAAGATGATTCCAGGATATTTCCGCGAAGGTAAAAAGTACGTCACTATTGCAATCGGTTGTACAGGTGGAAAGCATCGTTCGGTAGCAGTAGCTGAAGAAATCGCCCGTCAGCTCACTAGCGCATCTTCTGATCTAGAGATATCAGCACATGCAACTCACCGCGATGTAGGGCGGGAATGAATTCAGGTAAGAAAGTTGTAGCGCTAGGTGGCGGTCATGGACTTGCCGCGACTTTAACAGCGCTCCGCAGTTACACATCAGATATCACCGCGATAGTTACCGTTGCTGATAACGGCGGATCGAGCGGGCGTCTGCGCCAAGAGTTTCCGATATTGCCACCGGGTGATTTGCGAATGGCTCTGGCTGCGCTCTGCAGCGATGATGAATGGGGTCGCAGTTGGGCCGAGATCATGCAGTATCGCTTTACCAGCGAAGGTGAACTCAACGGCCATGCCATTGGAAATCTTCTTCTTGCTGCGTTGTGGGATCGTGATGAAGATACGGTTGCGGGGCTCGATCGAGTGGGCACATTATTGAAAGTTATTGGGCGAGTACTCCCGATGGCTGCAGAACCACTCGATATCGAAGCAACTTTTGAGAATGCAATTGGTACTCAGATAGTTCGTGGTCAGGAAGAAGTTGCCACAACTAAAGGTCGCCTCAAATCTCTTCGCATCATTCCGGAAAATCCAACTGCTAGACCTGAAGCTCTCGCTGCAATTTCTGCAGCAGAGTGGATTACTATGGGACCCGGCTCGTGGTTCTCAAGTGTTATTCCACATCTACTGGTACCAGCACAGAGAAGCGCAATCATCGCCTCTTCTGCGAAAAAAATTCTCTTGCTCAATCTCGATACCGCGGATAAATCAGCCGGTGAATATGCCGGCTATTCACCCCTTGAACATCTGCGAATCCTCACAACCTATGCCCCTGAACTTCACTTTGATTGCATCGTGATGGATAGCTCTGATACCGGACAGGGGGAGCTGCGCGACTATCTTTCAACCATAGGTTCAGAGTTGGTTGTAGCCGATCTGCGTAATTCCGAAGACCATTTACATCATGATGTGAATAAATTAGGTCGACTTTTCGCACACATTGGTGCAGAAATACTGGTTGGATAACCCCATGGCGATGACGGCGGCGGTTAAGGATGAGCTCAGTAGGCTCTCAGTAACCAAGCCTTGTTGTCGCAAAGCAGAGGTTTCATCGCTCCTGCGTTTTGCGGGAGGGCTCCATATTGCAGCGGGCAAAGTACTCATTGAAGTTGAGCTCGATACCTCACAGAGCGCGCGACGTTTGAAGAAAGATATCGCCGACATTTACGGCCACGATAGCGATTTAGCAGTTCTCTCATCGAGCGGTCTACGCAAAGGTTCTCGATATGTTGTTCGCGTCGTCGAAGCTGGTGATGCCTTGGCACGTCAAACTGGACTTATCGATGCCAATGGAAGACCAGTGCGAGGCTTGCCACCACAAGTAGTTGCGGCAAATGTATGCGATGCCGAAGCAGCTTGGCGTGGCGCATTTATTGCACATGGTTCTCTGACCGAACCAGGTCGCTCATCATCGCTGGAGATTACCTGTCCGGGCCCGGAAGCAGCTCTCGCTCTTGTAGGCGCTGCCCGTCGACTCAATATCGTCGCAAAGGCGCGCGAAGTTCGCGGCGTCGATCGCGTAGTTATCCGTGACGGCGATGCGATTGGTGTTCTGCTTACTCGTTTAGGCGCACATGAAAGTGTGCTGGCTTGGGAAGAACGTCGCATGCGCCGCGAAGTGCGAGCAACAGCTAATCGCTTGGCCAACTTCGATGATGCAAATCTACGACGTTCTGCACGTGCCGCGGTTGCAGCAGCTGCCCGAGTACAACGCGCGATGGAAATTCTTGGCCCCGAAATTCCAGACCATCTCAAAGAAGCTGGCGAACTTCGCATCTCTCACGGACAAGCAAGTTTGGAAGAGCTGGGATCTCTTGCAACACCACCAATGACCAAAGATGCAATCGCTGGTCGAATTCGTCGCCTGCTTGCAATGGCCGATAAGCGCGCACAAGAACTTGGAATTCCAGATACTGAAGCAGGCCTTTCGCCCGACTTGCTTGGTGAATAATTGGTGAAGAGTGGACTTTCGCACGCTCACTAACTGACAAGTAGCCATCCACAGGCTGATAGACTTCCACACGTAGCCCCCAATGTTGTGGCGTAACAGATAGCCACCTATATGCGGGGCAATTCACTTTCTAGAAGAGGTTCTCATCATGATTAATGTCGGAATTAATGGTTTTGGACGTATTGGCCGCAACTTCTTTCGCGCGGCGTTAACCAACCCAAATATCAATATCGTTGGTATCAACGACCTAACAGATAACGCAACTCTTGCCCACCTACTTAAGTACGACTCAATCTTGGGGCGCCTCGGCCTGGAAGTTACACATACTGAAGACACCATCACTGTTGGTGGAAAGACCATCAAGGTATTTGCAGATCGCGATCCAGCAAATCTCCCATGGGCATCAGTAAAGGCAGATATCGTTATTGAATCTACTGGTCACTTCACAAAAGCTGCTGATGCGCAGAAGCACATCGCAGCAGGTGCAAAGAAAGTCATCATCTCCGCTCCTGCTACAGATGAAGACATCACCATCGTGATGGGCGTAAACCACGAGAAGTACGACCCAGCAAGCCACCACGTGATCTCAAATGCATCATGTACAACAAACTGCTTGGCTCCAATGGCGAAGGTTCTCGATGAGAAGTTTGGAATCGTCCGTGGTCTTATGACCACAATCCACGCCTACACAAATGACCAGGTAATCCTCGACTTCCCACATAAGGATCTTCGTCGTGCGCGCGCCGCAGCAACAAATATCATCCCAAGTTCAACTGGCGCAGCAAAGGCAATCTCACTAGTTCTGCCACAGCTCAAAGGCAAGCTTGATGGATTTGCGATGCGCGTTCCTGTTCCAACCGGATCTGCTACAGACCTCACTGTCGAACTAGCAAAGGAAGCAACTGCCGCAGAAATCAATGCAGCGATGAAGGAAGCCGCACATGGCTCTCTTAAGGGATTCCTCTCTTACACCGAAGATCCAATCGTCTCTTCAGATATTGTCACAGATCCATCTTCATGTATCTTTGATTCACAACTCACCAAGGCGATCGGTACGACAGTAAAAGTTATCGGTTGGTATGACAATGAATGGGGTTACTCAAACCGCCTCGTTGACTTGGTCGGATATGTAGGTAAAAGCCTCTAATGACTTCTCTGGCTGACCTAGATGTAGCTGGAAAGCGCGTATTCCTTCGTTGTGATCTCAACGTTCCTTTGAAAGAAGGAAAGATCACAGATGATGGCCGCATTCGCGCTTCTCTTCCGACAATCAATGCGCTCCTTGCACAAGGTGCCAGCATCGTTATCGCAGCGCATCTAGGTCGACCAAAAGGAGAAGCGAAGCCAGAACTTTCCTTATCTCCGGTTGCACTTCGCCTCTCCGAACTTCTTGGAAAGCCGGTGCAATTTGCTGGTGCGATTACTGGTGACGATGTAACGGCGAAAGCGCAAGCGTTACAAGCTGGCCAGATTCTGCTTCTGGAAAATATTCGATTCAGTGCTGCAGAAACTTCTAAAGATGAAGCAGAACGAGGCGCCTTTGCTGCGGAGTTAGCGCAACTTGCAGACTTCTATGTGGGCGATGGCTTCGGTGCAGTTCATCGTAAACATGCATCAGTATTTGATTTAGCAAAGCTACTTCCACATGCTGCTGGAACTCTCGTTGCAGCAGAAGTCGAAGTATTGAAGAAGCTAACAATCGATCCAGTACGTCCGTATGGCGTAGTCCTCGGCGGTTCAAAGGTTTCAGATAAAATCGGCGTCATTGCTAATCTGCTGGGCAAGGTTGATGTCATGGCCATTGGTGGCGGAATGCTCTTTACCTTCCTCGCAGCGCAAGGCCACGAAGTAGGTAAATCGCTCGTTGAATTAGATCTGCTCGACACAGTTCGCGGACTCATTAAGCAGGCCGAAGATTCTGGAGTAAAACTCTTACTTCCCACAGATATCGTCGTAGCGCCAACATTTGCCGCTGATGCAACCCCAACTCTAGTGAAGGCAACTGCAATTCCAGCAGATCAGATGGGCCTTGATATCGGACCTGAAACTGCTGCGTCATTTGCGGCAGAGATTAAGAAATGTAAGACAGTTTTTTGGAATGGCCCGATGGGAGTCTTTGAATTCCCTAACTTTGCTCACGGAACAAAAGTTGTAGCTCAAGCCCTCACTGAAGTTTCTGGAATTTCTGTTGTCGGCGGTGGAGATTCTGCAGCAGCAGTCCGAGCTCTAGGTTTTGCAGATTCTGCATTTGGATATATTTCTACAGGCGGGGGAGCCTCACTCGAATATCTCGAGGGTAAAGAACTTCCTGGTCTCACAGCGCTTGATCTGTAATCACAAAACGATAAAGGGAGTACATGATGCGTAAACCGCTGATGGCTGGCAACTGGAAGATGAACCTCAATCACCTCGAGGCGATTGCGGTTGCTCAGAAGCTTGTCTACTCACTCGATGATAAAGATTACGACGCTGTTGATGTCGCAATCATTCCGCCATTTACCGATATCCGCTCAATCCAAACTATGGTCGACGGCGATCGTCTGCGACTTCAATATGGAGCACAAGATCTATCTCCAGAAAGCTCTGGTGCATTTACAGGAGATATTTCCGGTTCGATGTTGGCAAAGCTAGGTTGCACCTTTGTAGTTATCGGCCACTCTGAGCGACGTGCGATACATCATGAAGATGACGCTCTTATCAATCGTAAAATCAAGGCAGCCCTTGCCAATGAATTAACGCCTATCTTCTGCGTCGGTGAAGAACTTGCCATCCGCGAATCTGGTGCACATGTCTCTCATGTAATTCGCCAAGTCCGTGCTGGCCTTGAAGGATTCCATAAACCAGAGCTCAAGAAGATTGTCATCGCCTACGAACCAGTGTGGGCTATCGGTACCGGAAAGACTGCAACTCCTGAAGATGCACAGGAAGTATGTTCTGCAATTCGTGAAGAGATTGAACAGATTGGATCTGCCGAAATTGCAGCCAATATGCGCATCCTCTACGGCGGTTCTGTGAAATCGGCCAATATCTCTGAAATCATGAAGCAGGACGATGTTGATGGAGCGCTTATCGGGGGAGCAAGCCTTGACCCTGAAGAGCTAGCGAAGATTGCGAAATTCCACGCTCAGGCGTAATTTGAAAAGTTTCCATCTCATTCGGGTATCCTGTTCCCCTACCTCTAGAGGAGTTCTACCGTGGCTTTAGCGCTTTCCATCTTTCTCATCATCACCAGCGTGTTGATGGTCCTACTTGTTCTACTTCATAAAGGAAAAGGTTCTGGACTTTCAGATCTCTTTGGTGGCGGCATCTCGTCTAACTACGGCGGCTCTTCAGTTGTCGAACGTAACCTCGATCGCATCACAATCGTTGTTGGTGGTCTCTGGTTTGCAGGCGTAGTTTCGCTCTCACTCGTTTTGAAGGGTTAATCCATGGCAAGTGCAATTCGCGGTAGCCGTGTCGGCGCAGGCCCAATGGGCGAAGCAGAGCGTGGCGATCAAATTGAACGCTCGATCGTTTCTTATTGGTGTGCCAAAGGACATGAAGTTCGCCCTTCCTTTGCAGTTGAAGAGACAGTAGTTATTCCAGATATCTGGGATTGTCCAAAGTGCGGATTACCTGCGGGGCGCGACAAGGCCAACCCACCAAGTGCTGTGGTTAATATTCCTTATAAGACACATCTTGCTTATGTGAAAGAGCGTCGCACAGATAAGGAAGGCGAGAAGATTCTCGAAGATGCGCTACGCAAACTGCGCGGAGATGATCTCGACTAATTAAGAATTAGAGAGCTCTCGCAGCAGCGAGAATCTCATCAATACCCGCACTCCGGTTGCTCAGATGCAGCCTGAGGAGCGGGTATTTTCTTGCAGCCAGCGCCTGGTTATCTCCGATCGCTTGCGCAAAGACCAAGGTGCGTAAACCAAAGTCACGCCCTGGAATTTTAAAGTCGCGATCTGATTCCCCTGTGATTTGTAGAAACGATCCGTTGCGTTGTCCACCTTTATGGAACTGACCTGTTGAGTGGAGAAAACGTGGTCCCCATCCAAATTGCGTTGGACGATTCGCTTTCCTTGCAAGTATTGCCCGTAGTTCGGCGATCTTCGCATCATCCTGACGATCGAGATAAGCCATGATGGAGATATATCCACCATCGGCAACACCTTCGATAAATGTAGCTAGGGCATCTTTGAGAGATTGGCCATCGCCAAATATCTCGACCGATTTCTCAGTCAGCGCCGGAGTCAACGTCGGAATTTGGTTATTCCACTCTACAAGACATGCAGAGGTTTGTTCTTTTGCTTCAGTTACATTGGGTTGATTAAATGGATCAATCTTTAACGCCACACCTAGCAACGCAGTTACCCATTCCCAAAATATAAAGTGCGCACCTAGCGGCCCTTCAGTAACGAGATCAGCGCCACTACCGCTATACGCGATAGTAAATGAACCACCAACTCGCGCATCTTCAAGAGTCTCGGTCGCGATTGGTAGTCGACCAGTTGCATCTTTCCCGGTTGATTCTGCGATGAGTTGTTCGATCCAATCGGAGAGTCCTGGAACCTGTGAACCAATATCGGTGAAGGCGAGATACTGCTCGACCTTAGTTGCGAAGGTATACGCCACATCAATAACGCTCTGTGGATGTGCCAAGAAATGCGCCATCTCTGCTTGCGCTTCAGCCAAGATCTCACCTACTGGTGCTCCAATGAGAGCTGCGGGTGTGAGGCCAAATGCGCTGAGAACGCTGAAGCGACCTCCGACATGAGGGTCTGCGTTGATAACGGTGAAATTATCAGCGCGAACTTCCTTATCCAGCGGAGAACCTGGGTCGGTTACGAAGAGCATGTGATCACGGGGATTGAGTGCTGCTTCTTCGAAGGCGCGTTGGAATATCGCGCGTTGCGAAGCAGTCTCGATGGTAGATCCCGATTTGGAACTCACGATGACAACGGTGGTCGCTAAATCTCCAGATAGCGCATGCGCTGCATACTGCGGATCGGTGGAATCGAAGATGAAGAGTTTCTTCTGGTGGCTTTTAGCGATTACTTCGGGGCCAAGTGAAGAACCACCCATTCCACAGAGAACAACTCGCGTATGAAAGTTGAATTTTTCTACAACTTCGCGCAGCTGTGGGAGTAACTGGGTAGAAGTTTGCGGAAGATCAATCCAATTCAATCTCACTGCAGCTTCTGCCGCAGCCTTTGCTCCCCACGTAGTTGCATCCTTCTTTGCTATACGTAAGTGGGCATCGCTGAGCGAACGATAAAGATCGCTCTCGCGATCGATCGATGCAAGTGAGGAGCCTGCAATCTTCATTACGCCAGAGCCTTCTTCACATCGGTAACAACGCGTTCTGCGGTGAGGTCAAATTCGGTGAAGAGTTTATTGGCCGCTGCAGAGGCGCCCCAGTGATCGAGAGAGATAATCAGACCTGAATCACCGACATATTCACGCCAACCCAGTGCGATTCCGGCTTCAATGCTGACACGCAAAGATTCTTTCGGCAAGACAGAGTCACGATACGCAGTTGGTTGCTCGTTAAACCATTCAAGGCAAGGCGCGCTCACTACTCGGGTAGAAACTCCAGATGACTCGAGAGCAATCTGGGCATCAAGTGCGATGCCGACTTCAGATCCAGTTGCGATGATGACAACGGTGGGAGCAGAGGATGACTCTTTCAAAATATATGCGCCCTTATCTACATCTGCGACAGCTCCGTGAGTTGTGCGATCAACGGTGCGAAGATTCTGGCGAGAGAGTAGGAACCCTGCTGGCTTATTGCGCTTGAGAACTGATTTCCACGATTCAGCAACTTCGTTGGCATCGGCAGGTCGAATGACTGCAAAGTTTGGAATCGCGCGCAACGCTGCGAAGTGTTCGATTGGTTGGTGCGTTGGTCCATCTTCTCCGACACCAATTGAATCGTGCGTCCATACAAAAATGGATGGGATATCCATAATTGCGGCAAGACGTACTGACGGACGCATGTAATCGCTAAAGACTGCAAATGTTCCACCGAATGATCGTGACAACCCATGGAGAGAAATGCCATTGAGGATAGAACCCATGGCATGTTCGCGAATTCCAAAGTGAATGATGCGGCCATATGGATCTGCGTTCTTCATTGCACTTGTAGTTGGCAGGAATGAATTGCCACCCTCAATAGTGGTCATATTTGAATCAGCCAGATCTGCCGACCCTCCCCAGAATTCAGGAAGCACCTTGGCAATGGCATTGATGACATGACCCGATGCGGTACGTGTTGCTACATCTTTACCTGATTCAAATACTGGGAGAGTCGATTCCCAACCAGCCGGAAGCTGACGAGTGACCAACCGTTGAAGAAGTGCAGCCCGTTCTGGGTGAGCGCTCTGCCACGCAGCAAATTTTCCATCCCACTCTTTGCGAACTTTGGAACCACGTGCCTTGACTTCACGCACATGCGCAAATACATCTGCAGGAAGTGCAAATTTCTCTTCGGGGTTGAGTCCGAGTTCAACTTTGGTTGCTGCAACTTCTTCGTCACCTAACGCCGAACCATGAGATTTTCCAGTTCCGCGAAGTTTTGGTGCAGGCCATGCAATCACTGAATGCATACGAATCAGTGAGGGCTTCGTGGTCTCTGCTTTTGCAGCAACCATTGCGGCATCAACTGCAGCAAGATCAATATTGCCATCAGGAAGCGCTGCAACTTCTTGAACATGCCAGCCATAGGCGCGATAGCGCGCTGCAACATCTTCAGTAAATGAAACATGTGTATCGCCTTCGATGGAGATACGGTTATCGTCATAAATAATATTGAGATTGCCGAGTTCTTGAGTGCCCGCAAGTGATGATGCTTCGCCTGAGACGCCTTCCTGTAAATCTCCATCGGAGCAGATAACCCAGATAGAGTGATCAAAGATCGATGTTCCAGCTGGAGCATCGGGATCAAGTAGCCCGCGCTCGTATCGAGCCGCCATGGCAAAACCAACAGATGTCGCAACTCCTGCACCGAGTGGTCCGGTAGTCATTTCAACTCCTGCGGTGTGCCCGAACTCAGGGTGACCGGGGGTTAATGAGTTCCAGGTTCTGAAAGATTTCATATCTTCCATCTCCAGCCCGTAACCGCTGTAGAAGAGCTGTGTGTACAAGGTCAGAGATGAATGGCCACAAGAGAGGATAAAACGATCGCGCCCTAACCAATGTGGATCAGATGGATCGTGTACTAGGTGGCGTTGAAAGAGGTTGTAGGCCACTGGAGCAAGCGCCATCGCAGTTCCAGGGTGGCCGTTGCCAACTTTTTGTACTGCATCCATGGCGAGCGCGCGGGCATATTTGACTGCGCGATCATCGAGTTCAGTCCAGCCATCCATCTTTATCATCTCTACTCCTTAAGCAGGTTTACGTACTACAGAAAGTCGGACCCGCCACGCTGCGATCCAAACAAGTGAAGAGCCAAGCAGATGTGTGCCAACAAGAAGTTCTGGCACACCTTTTATATATTGAATGTAACCGATTAATCCTTGCGCCAATGCCAGGATTAAGAAAAGAGCTAACCATCGCTTGGTTTCATAGCGATGATCATGGTGCAGGTAGAAAGCAATTGTTACCAAAAGCAATACCGCGACTAGGCCGCCATGCAGATAAGCAATGTGCTGGATATTCAGATGTAAACGCGGGGCTTGCAAATCTCCAGCATGAGGTCCGCTGCCTGTGACCAGCGTTCCTATCGCAATAACGATAAAAGATAGGAATAGATGAAGAGTTGAGAAACGAGAAATTCCCACGTGAGGGGATGAAGTTCGCACAAATGGTTTCTTACGACGAGAATGCAAGGAAGTTGCTGCGGCAATGAGGAAAATTGACAGAATGAAATGTGCTGCCACAGCGAGTGGATTGAGTTTGGTGAGAACTGTTATTCCACCCAAGACGCCTTGCGCGAGAATTCCCACAAGTTGAGTGACTGCTAAGAAGCGTAGATCGCGACGGTGTGAACGATAGACCGAGACAATGGTTGCGATTGCAACAAAGAAGAGTGCGAAAGTGAGTAAGCGATTTCCAAATTCAATCCAGGCATGAAGCTGTCCCTGAATTTGGTGGGGGACTGGCGTATATGAACCCGGCGTGCATTGTGGCCAGGTAGGACAGCCGAGACCGGATCCTGTTAATCGAACCGCGCCACCCGTGACCAGCAGGGCAGCTTGCAGAAAGAGGAGAAGGCTGGCAGCTGGCGCTAAGACGCGTCGTGCTAGCGATTCACCTGTACTCACGCTCCGTAGCCTATGACCTGAGCGGGGTGGGCGTGCCCTCCCAGGAGTGGCATGGCTGCGCGAATTACGACACAATAGTGTTGTGAAAATCGATGATCTGAGCACCCGCGACGCTGTGGCGCGCTCCATCCTCGAAAATGGCCCCTCGACCGCTGTCGTCCTCGGTGAGCGCCTAGGTTTAACGCCGGCCGGCATTCGCCGCCATCTCGACCTTCTGATCGGTGATGGAATTCTCGAAGCGCGCGAACCACATCAAGCTCTACTACGTGGCCGCGGCAGACCATCAAAAGTTTTCGTGATGACCGATTCTGGTCGTGAGAAATTTGAACATTCATATGACGATCTGGCAGTCGCTGCGCTCAAATTTATATCTGCGCAATCAGGCGAACATCTTGTCCATGCCTTTGCTCAATCGCGCGCCGATGACATCGAGAAGAAAGCGACTGTCATGCTGGCAAAACGTTCCAATAAGACAGAAGCGTTAGCAGAATTTCTGACCGAGCAAGGTTACGCCGCAAGTGTGGAAGATCTTCCCTTGGGCGAACAGCTCTGTCAGCATCACTGCCCAATCGCACATGTTGCTGCTGAATTTCCCCAACTCTGCGAGGCCGAGACAGAAGTACTCTCTCGACTTCTCGGAACACACGTTCAACGTTTGGCCACTATCGCTCACGGCGATGGTGTGTGCACTACATATATACCTAAAGCAGGTCTTAATAAAAAAGAGAAGACAACCGCTGGAAAGGCGCGCACATGACAACAGCACACCCAGAACTCGATGGCCTCGGAAATTACGAATACGGCTGGTCTGACAGTAATGATGCCGGTTCCAATGCAAAGCGCGGCCTCAGCGAAGAAGTAGTTCGCGACATCAGCGCGAAGAAGAGCGAGCCACAATGGATGCTCGACCTACGCCTAAAAGGCTTGGCACTCTTTGATAAGAAGCCAATGCCATCATGGGGTTCAGATCTCTCTGGAATTTTCTTCGATACCATCAAATACTTTGTGCGTTCCACCGAAAAGCAGGCGACCACGTGGGATGACTTGCCTGATGACATTAAGAACACCTATGACCGACTTGGAATTCCTGAAGCAGAGAAGCAACGTCTCGTCTCTGGCGTAGCTGCACAGTACGAATCAGAAGTTGTGTATCACTCAATCCGTGAAGATCTTGAGAAGCAGGGCGTTATCTTCCTTGATACTGATAGCGCGCTGAAGCTCCACCCTGAACTCTTTAAAGAGTACTTTGCAACTGTTATTCCAGTCGGAGATAACAAATTCGCAGCGCTCAATACCTCAGTATGGTCAGGCGGATCATTTATCTACGTACCTAAGGGTGTTCACGTTGATATTCCTTTGCAGGCATATTTCCGTATCAATACCGAGAATATGGGCCAGTTCGAACGCACGCTGATTATTGCTGACGAAGATTCTTATATTCACTACGTAGAAGGATGTACTGCGCCGATCTACAAGTCAGATTCATTGCACTCAGCAGTTGTCGAAATTATCGTCAAAAAGGGTGCACGAGTTCGATACACAACAATCCAGAACTGGTCTAACAACGTGTATAACTTGGTAACCAAGCGCGCTACCTGTGCAGAAGGTGCCACCATGGAATGGGTCGATGGCAACATCGGTTCTAAGGTCACCATGAAGTACCCAGCTGTCATGTTGATGGGCCCACACGCAAAGGGTGAAACTCTTTCTCTCGCCTTTGCCGGCCCTGGTCAGCATCAAGATTCAGGAGCAAAGATGGTTCATGCTGCTCCGTACACATCATCATCTGTCATCTCAAAATCTGTCGCGCGCGGGGGAGGACGTACTTCTTATCGTGGGCTAGTTCAAGTTCAAGAAGGTGCACATCACTCTGCCAGCACGGTTAAGTGCGATGCGCTTCTCGTAGATACGATTTCTCGTTCTGATACATATCCATATGTTGATATTCGCGAAGATGATGTCTCAATGGGCCACGAAGCCACAGTTTCAAAAATCTCAGATGATCAACTCTTCTACCTCATGTCTCGTGGGCTCAATGAAGATGAAGCAATGGCGATGATCGTTCGCGGATTTATCGAACCAATCGCGCGCGAGCTTCCTATGGAGTATGCGCTTGAACTTAACCGACTTATCGAACTTCAGATGGAAGGTGCTGTCGGATAATGACAACGCTGCAATCAAATATTCTGGAAAACCACACGCCTACGGGGCGCGAGGAGGCTTGGCGATTTACACCGCTGAAGCGTCTTGGTGGAATGCATGATGGAACGGCCAAGCCGGTAGATCGCAATTCCCTTTCTGTGAAGGTTTCGCTTCCAACAGGTGCAACCTTTACACATCAGGAAATTGAGGCTGTTACTCAGACAGATGATGCAATTGTTAATCGCGTCCGTGAATTTACTTCCAAGGGAGCAGTTCTCTCGATAGCCGCTAACGCTGAAATCTCAGAGCCAATCTTCTTACACCGTACATCTTTCGGAACAGACACTGCCGAGTACTCTCGCGTACAAATCAAGGCCGGCAACCATTCCAAATCAGTTGTTGTCATTGAAAATACGGGAGATACACATCTGGCCGAAGATCTCGAGATAATCGTCGAACCAGGCGCACAGCTGACGCTCATCGCGCTACAAGAGTGGAGCTCTAAGACCATTCACGCTGCGCGCCATCATGCCATCGTTGATCGTGATGCATCCTTCAAATCAATTGTTGTCACAGTTGGTGGAGATGTTGTGCGTTTACTTCCCACCGTTGATTTCATCGCACCAGGAGCGTCTTGCGATCTTTCCGGAGTTTACTTTGCGACAGCGGGACAATTCTTCGAACATCGCATGTTTGTCGATCACAAAGTTCCGAATGCGAAATCTCGCGTTAATTACAAGGGTGCTCTCGCAGGCGATAAGGCACATACCGTGTGGATTGGCGATGTATTTATTCGCGCCGCTGCTGAAGGAACTGACACATACGAACTCAACCGGAACTTGCTTCTCTCCGATGGCGCACGTGCCGACTCGGTTCCGAACTTAGAGATCGAGACAGGCGAAATTGTAGGTGCTGGACATGCATCAACCACTGGCCGCTTCGATGACGAACAACTCTTCTATTTAATGTCTCGTGGAATCAATATGGATGATGCCCGTCGTCTAGTTGTCCGCGGATTCTTCAATGAGATCGTCTCTGAAATCGGTATTGCCGATGTGCAAGAGCGCATCATGGCGCGCATCGATGACGAGCTCGCAAAGGCAGGTAAGTAAATGTCTGATCTCTCATTAGCTACGCTCGTTGCCGGAAAGCCAGTTCGTATCGAAAAGAATGGCGAATCTATCTGCGTGGCAAAAGTTGGCGATCAAGTATTTGCCATTGGTGATACCTGCTCTCACTCAGATGCCTCACTCGCTGAAGGCGATATCACAGATTTTAAAATCGAATGCTGGCTTCACGGAGCTGAATTCGATCTTCGCACCGGTGAAGCTTTAACGCCTCCGGCTGTAGCACCTGTTAAGAGTTATTTAGTAACTGTCGACGGAGACTCCGTCACGGTAGAGATGTAACGGAGATAGATATGAGCACTCTAGAAATTCGCGGATTGAAAGTATCTGTCGAGACCGAACAAGGCGCAATCGAGATTCTGAAGGGCGTCGATCTCACTATCAAGTCAGGCGAAACTCACGCGATCATGGGTCCTAACGGATCAGGAAAATCAACTCTGGCCTATTCAATTGCCGGACACCCTAAGTACACAATCACAAGTGGCACAGTCACACTTGATGGCGAAGATGTACTCGCGATGTCGGTCGACGAGCGCGCTAAGGCCGGTCTCTTCCTTGCGATGCAGTACCCCGTTGAAGTTCCAGGGGTTTCGGTTTCGAACTTCCTGCGCACTGCCGCAACAGCTCTCCGTGGTGAAGCACCGAAGTTGCGCGAGTGGGTTGGCGAAGTGAAGAACGCTATGGAGTCTCTCAAGATGGATCCATCTTTTGCGCAACGTAATGTCAACGAAGGTTTCTCTGGTGGAGAAAAGAAGCGCCATGAAATCATGCAGCTCGAACTCCTCAAGCCGAAATTTGCCATCCTCGATGAGACAGATTCAGGTCTAGATGTCGATGCACTTCGCATCGTCTCTGAGGGAGTAGTTCGTTCGAAAGCTGCCAATAACCATGGCGTGCTTCTTATTACCCACTACACACGCATCTTGCGCTACATCAAGCCAGATTTCGTTCACGTCTTCGCAAATGGTCGTATCGTCGAAGAAGGCGGACCAGAGCTAGCAGATAAGCTCGAAGCAAATGGTTATGCGGAGTACGTCACCGCTTAATTATGACCTTTGACGCTCGCACTATCGCTAAGGATTTTCCGATTCTTGATCGGACAATCCGCGATGGCAAGCGCCTTGTCTATCTTGATTCCGGTGCAACCAGCCAAAAGCCCAATGTAGTGATCGATGCGGAAAGTGATTTCTATCGACTGCACAATGCGGCAGTTCACCGCGGAGCACATCAGTTGGCTGAGGAAGCAACCGATGCCTACGAGGGTGCGCGCGAAATTGTGGCGCAATTCCTCAACGCGAGTATCGATGAAGTTATCTTTACCAAGAGCGCAACTGAATCTCTCAACTTAGTTGCCTACGCGATGGGAAATGCCCAACTCGGAAATCGCTTCCATCTTAAAGCCGGTGATTCCATTGTTGTCACTGAGATGGAGCATCACGCCAACTTAATTCCATGGCAGCAATTGGCAGCTCGCACAGGTGCAACTCTGAAATGGTTCAGTGTTACTGCCGAAGGGCGTTTAGACCTCTCAACACTCGATTCAATGATCGACGAGAATACAAAGGTTGTAGCGCTCACTCATCAATCAAATGTGCTCGGAACAATCAACCCGCTCGATGCAATTACGCGCCGCGCCCATTCAGTTGGGGCAGTTGTTGTTCTCGATGCCTGCCAGTCAGTGCCACATATGAAAGTTGATGTAAAAGCTTTGGATATTGATTTCCTCGCCTTCTCTGGACATAAAGCGGTAGGACCAACAGGGGTAGGAATTTTCTGGGGTCGCGCCGAACTTCTTGCAGAACTTCCACCGTTTCTCACAGGTGGATCGATGATTGAAAATGTCACGATGGAATCTGCCACATGGGCCGCGGCGCCGCGTAAATTTGAGGCAGGTGTACCCAATATGGCGCAGGCAGTTGGACTCGGGGCAGCTCTCACTTATCTGACAAAAATTGGCATGGAGAACATCCATCGCCATGAAGTCGAACTTACGCGCTATTTGCTCAACGGTCTTTCAGAGATTGCAAATCTTCGAATTATTGGACCAACTACGACCGATAATCGTGGGGGAGTGATTTCTTTTACCTTAGGAGATATACATCCGCATGATTTAGGACAGTTCCTCGATAGTCAGGGAATTGCTGTGCGAACTGGTCACCATTGCGCTTGGCCTTTGACTCGCAAACTCGGAGTACCAGCAACAACTCGGGCATCGGTCTATCTCTATAACACGATAGAAGATCTTGATGCTCTGATCAGTGGCGTACATGGCGCACAGAAATACTTTGGGCGCTAATGCAACTCGATAATCTCTATCAGGAAGTAATCCTGGATCACTACAAAAATCCGCAACATAAGAAGCTGAGCCCGACCTATGATGCGCAAGTTCACCACATCAACCCAAGTTGTGGAGATGAGATAACTCTCAACGTGACTTTAGATGGAGATCTTGTGAAAGATGTCTCGTGGGATGGGGTTGGTTGCTCTATCTCGCAGGCAAGTGTCTCGATTCTCACCGATCTCTTAATTGGAAAGAACCTCGCTGGCGCACAAGAGATTGCCGATTCATTTATGCATCTGATGCAGAGCAAAGGCACCGAAAAAGGCGATGAGGAGCTCTTAGAAGATGCAGTCGCACTTGCCGGAGTTTCACAGTATCCAGCGCGCATCAAATGTGCACTTCTGGGTTGGATGGCATTTAAGGATGCGAGCGTGCAAGCGTTGGCAAAGCAAGACTAAAAAGAAAGTAGGATAGGGATATGGTTGCAAAGCTCGAAGATATCAATGAGGCGATGAAGGATGTTGTCGACCCAGAACTTGGTATCAACGTTGTCGATCTCGGCCTCATCTACGACATGATGGTCGACGATAACAACATCGCAGTGCTCAATATGACTTTGACTTCGGCTGCCTGCCCTTTGCAAGATGTGATTGAGGATCAGACACGTCAAGCGCTTGCGCCTTTTACTGACGATGTAAAGATCAATTGGGTATGGATGCCGCCTTGGGGTCCTGACAAGATCTCTGACGATGGTCGCGAGCAACTTCGCGCTCTCGGCTTCACTGTCTGATTTTGAGGTAACTACTTTGTCGCAACATGCAGTGTGGGCAACCTTTCGGTCAATGACTGCAGACCCATCTGTAAAATCTCAGAAACTTAAGCCCGGAACCGTAAAGCGGATCTTCTCTTACGGCAAACCGTATAAGACTCACATCACCATCTTTCTTCTTACAGTGATTGTAGAAGCACTTCTTGTCGTTACTACTCCGCTGCTTCTACGCGAACTGATCGATAAAGGCGTGATTCCTAAGAACTCCGCACTTGTTACCAAGCTGGCAATCTTGGTTGGAGCGCTAGCCGTCCTCGATGCCGGATTTAATATCTTTGGCCGTTGGTTCTCAGCGCGAATCGGCGAAGGGCTCATCTACGACCTTCGTTCAGAAGTCTTTGCACATATCCAACGACAATCCATCGCTTTCTTTACGCGCACTCAGACCGGTGCGCTTATATCTCGCATTAATTCAGATGTCATGGGTGCGCAGCAAGCATTTACGGGCACCCTATCTGGAGTCGTAAGCAATATCGTCTCGCTAGTCTTGGTAGTCACAACCATGATGGTTCTATCGTGGCAAATCACCATTGTCTCCTTACTTTTATTGCCACTCTTCTTACTGCCTACAAAATGGGTAGGAAAGCAGATTCAATCACTGACACGCGATGCCTTTAATCTCAACGCAACTATGTCGAGCACGATGACTGAGAGATTTAATGTGTCTGGCGCCCTTCTCGTAAATCTCTACGGCAAGCCTGCGAAGGAGGAGAACTACTTCCGAACCAGAGCTCGCAAAGTTGCCGATATCGGGATTCAAACCGCCATGCTGAACCGAGTTTTCTTCGTTGGTATTACGAGCGTGGCAGCCGTTGCAACCGCATTCGCCTATGGAATTGGTGGCCACTTAGCCATTAACGGAAGCATCTCTGTCGGAACGTTGCTAGCTATTACTGCATTATTAATTCGTCTCTATGGACCACTCACAGCTCTGTCCAATGTTCGGATTGATGTGATGACTTCTCTTGTCTCCTTCGAACGCGTCTTCGAAGTTCTCGATCTTCATCCGATGATTACCGATAAACCTTGGGCGAAGGTCTTAGATCGCAAGAACCTGGCTATCGCTTTCAACGATGTCGCATTCTCATATCCAAAGGCAGAAGATATTTCACTCGCATCCCTTGAATCCGCTTCGCGACCAGAAACAATCGATAGCGGTGAGGTTCTCCGTGGAATCTCATTCGCGGCTCCCGCCGGAACGCTGACTGCGATAGTTGGCCCTTCTGGTGCCGGAAAGACAACGATGAGCGCTCTGCTCCCGCGTCTCTACGATGTCACTCGAGGTTCAATCACAATTGATGGTGCAGATATTCGAGACTTCACAGTGCAATCTTTGCGCGATGCAATTGGGGTTGTGATGCAAGATGCACATCTATTCCATGAAACTATTGCTGAGAATCTGCGCTACGCCAAGGAAGATGCGACCGAAGAAGAGATGGTTGCGGCATGTAAGGCGGCACAAATATGGGAGCTCATCTCTTCATTACCTAATGGCTTTGACACTATGGTGGGTGAACGCGGACACCGCCTATCTGGCGGCGAAAAGCAACGCCTTGCCATAGCGCGATTACTACTTAAGGCTCCAGCCATCGTGATTCTCGACGAAGCTACTGCGCACTTAGATTCAGAGAATGAGGCGCTCGTGCAGGAAGCTCTCAAGCAGGCGCTTAAGGGCAGAACATCCATTGTGATTGCACATCGACTCAGCACTGTGATGGAAGCTGATCAGATCCTGGTTCTAGAAAAGGGTCTCATTGTTGAAAGAGGTCGACACGACGACCTTATCTCGCAGGGAGGGTTGTATTCAGAGCTCTTTGCGCGACAGGACATCACGACGAATGAGAAAACGTCCGTAACCGATTAATCCGGCGAAGAAGAGCCATTGCAGCGCATAGGCCATATGTGGACCATCCGATAGTTCTGGTAACTGCGCACTTACAGCAGGAGTAAGTGCTGGTTCAGATCCATTCAGTAGGTCGATATAGAAATTCTCGGAACTTTTTCCAGATTGGGCATTTGCCTTTGCGATCAATCCGGTCTTTGAACCTTGTGGAATTGCGAAGAATGAACCTTGTGGAAGTGATGAATCTAAACGCAATCGCCCGGTAATTGAGACTTGGCCAGTCGGAATTGCTGGCAATTCAGGGCGAGTTGTGGCGCTGGCGCCGGCTTTCACCCAACCGCAATCGACCCAGAAAGTCTGTCCCTGTAGATCCGTAAACCGAGTGAGTAGTTCAAATCCATAAACTCCATCAGAGTAAGAGTTGCGAAGGAGTATTTGCGATGTGCCATCAAATGTTCCTTCGACCATTACTGGTTGCCACTCATGAGCTTTCACATCATTGGTAACGGCGCGCAGTTCTATCGGCTTCAGATTCGAGTTGGTTTCAATCAGAGAATTTCGGGCATGACGAGCAACTCCACGATGGTATTGCCATTGCGCCGCCCATAAACAGACGATGATGAGAAGTATTGCTATGAGGGTTTTAAGGATTGAATACTTTTCTTTTCGAGCAGAACTACTCAATTCCTCGCGGCCTCTTCTTCAAGATAGATGCTCCTGGAATAACTGTTTCGCGACCAGCATTTGCCACAACAACTGCGATGTACGGAAGCGTCACAGCTCCGAGTAGAGCAAACCAGCGAAAAGGGCTAGGAAGAACAACAGTGAGAATAAAACAGGCGGTTCGAATCATCATCGAGATGAAATAACGACGTTGTCTCGCAGACTGGTCAGTAGATAAGCCTTTTGGCGCACTTGTGATGTCATATACGTCATCTTCTTTAGCCATAGTCCAACAGTAGGGTAGTTTTGTCTCATGAGCGACTCGACCTCGATTGCACTTGTTACCGGCGGAAATCGCGGAATCGGCTTAGCAATTGCACATGCACTCAAGGTGGCCGGACATCGCGTAGTCGTCACCTATCGCAGTGGAACTCCGCCACAGGGTTTCGAATCAGTCTTGATGGATGTCACCGATTCGGCCAGCGTTGAAGCGGGCTTTGCAAAGATTGAAGCAGAGATTGGTCAACCAGAAATTATTGTCGCAAATGCGGGGATCACTAAAGATGGTTTGGTCATGCGAATGAGTGATGAAGATTTTGAAAGTGTTATCGATGCCAACCTCACCGGAGCATTTCGGGTAAGCAAACGCGGCACGAAGGGTCTGCTGAAATTGAAGCGTGGCCGTCTCATCTTTATCGGCTCTGTTGTTGGGGGAGTGGGAGCAGCAGGGCAGGTTAATTACTCAGCATCTAAGTCTGGCTTGGTCGGTATGGCTCGTTCTTATGCCCGCGAACTTGGCAGTCGTGGAATTACTGCAAATGTCATTGCACCAGGTTTTGTCGAGACAGATATGACTGCTGATCTTGATGAGAAACGTCGTAACGATATTGCGGCACAAGTTCCCCTCGGGCGCTTCTGTTCAGCGGAGGAAATTGCAGATGTCGTCACATTTATTGCATCTCCTCAAGCAAGTTACATCACCGGTGCCATCATTCCTGTCGATGGCGGATTAGGAATGGGTCATTAAATATGGGCATCCTCCAAGGTAAAAATATTCTCGTTACCGGTGTCCTCACCGATGGCTCGATCGCCTTTCACATCGCCAAGATTGCGCAAGAAGAAGGAGCCACCGTTGTTCTCACAGGTTTTGGGCGCGCACTTAGTCTGACAACTCGTATCGCAGGTCGACTGCCGCAAACCCCTCCGATTATTGAACTCGATGTCACAAATCAAGAGCATCTTGATGGTCTGGCTGCAGAAGTTAAGAAACATGTTCCACACCTAGATGGGGTAGTTCATTCAATCGGCTTTGCACCTGAAGCAGCTTTAGGTGGCAACTTTCTCAATACCGCTTGGGAAGATGTCGCAACAGCTGTACATATCTCCGCGTACTCTTTGAAATCACTTACGATGGCATGTAAGCCAACCTTTAAAGATGGCGCATCAATTGTCGGACTTGATTTTGATGCACAGGTGGCATGGCCGAAGTACGACTGGATGGGAGTTGCGAAGGCTGCTCTCGAATCAACTTCACGATATTTAGCGCGTGATTTAGGTGCAGAAAATATTCGCATCAACCTTGTTGCAGCTGGTCCAATCCGCACAATGGCTGCAAAGTCGATTCCTGGCTTCGATGAATTCGAGAAGGTGTGGAACGATCGCAGCCCACTCGAATGGGATGTCACAGATCCAGTCCCTGCTGCAAAGGCAGCGGTTGCCCTACTCAGCGATTGGTTCCCTAAGACAACAGCTGAAATCATCCATGTCGATGGTGGGCTACATGGCATGGGCGCTTAGTTACGCACGGATTTTTCTTTCTACCCCTGCTCAGGTAACCTTACGCTCAGACCAGTAGCCTCAAGCTGCTGCAAGAGGAGCTCACCGCTCCCACCTCTACTGCTTCGGCGGATTGGTTAGTCGGTAAGAAAACCTTCAAAGGTTTTCATCTGCCTATGCGGTGCGCGTTTTTTGCGGCGACTTGGATACTCAAGAACCGAACATAGGAGCAGAAATCACAACAGAACCGCGCATCAACGACCGTATCCGCACACCCCAGATTCGTCTCATCAATTACACCGGTGAACAAGTTGGAGTTGTAGATATCGAAGCAGCGCTAGCAATGGCAGATGAAATCGGACTCGATCTCGTAGAGATTGCACCCGAGGCAAATCCACCAGTGTGCAAGATCATGGACTTCGGCAAGTACAAGTACCAGGAAGCACAGAAAGCTCGCGAAGCACGTCAGAACCAGACCCACATCGTGGTGAAGGAAGTGCGCATGACACCCAAGATTGAAAATCACGACTACGAGACAAAGCGCTCAGCGGTCGAGAAGTTCCTCAAAGGTGGCGACAAGGTGAAGATCACGATGAAGTTCCGTGGCCGTGAGCAAACACGACCAGAGCTTGGATTCAAACTCTTGCAACGTCTTGCCGAAGATGTCAAAGAGATTGCATTCGTGGAGTTCGCTCCTAAGCAAGAAGGTCGACAGATGACGATGGTCCTAGGGCCAACGAAGAAGAAGACCGAAGCGGTAGCAGAGCAGAAGGCAGCGCGAGCGGCCAAAGTGAAAGCTGCTGAAGAAGAAGCAGCTGCGCAGTAGTTCCACCAGAATTTTTAACAACGACGAAGTAACAGGAGAAGATAAATGCCAAAGATGAAAACCCACAGTGGTGCGAAGAAGACCTTCCGCGTCACAGGATCAGGAAAGATCATGCACGAGCGTGCCGGCAAGCGCCACCTTTTGGAGCACAAGTCATCACGCGTTACTCGTCGTTTGAGCCAAGAGTCATCAGCAAAAGCAACAGTCACAATGACAGCCAAGCGCATGCTTGGTTTGAAGTAAGGGAGTCGACCAATGAGAGTAAAACGCGGAGTACACGCAGCTAAGAAGCGTCGCACAACTCTTGAACGCGCAGCCGGATATCGCGGTCAACGTTCACGTCTTTTCACAAAGGCGAAGGAGCAAGTAACGCACTCAATGGTTTATGCCTTCAACGATCGTAAAGATAAGAAGGGCGATTTCCGCCAGCTCTGGATTCAGCGCATCAACGCTGCAGCTCGCGAAAACGGAATGACCTACAACCGCTTCATCCAGGGCCTTAAGGCATCTGGACTTGAAGTAGATCGTCGCGTCCTTTCAGATATCGCAACAAACGATCCAGCTGCATTTAAAGTTCTCGTGGATGTTTCACGCAAGAACCTTCCTGCAGCTTAAGTAATAACCCACCCAATGATTGAGAGCCTTCACTCGCCACATGTTGCGCGAGTGAAGGCTCTTATTGGTTCTAAGGGAGCGAAAGAACGACGCGAACAAGGTCTCTTTGTGGCCGAAGGCGTGCAATGTGCCCGTGAGGCGCTCACCTCAAAGAATGGACCAGAGTTAAAGATTCTCTACGCAACCGAGTCAGGGTTAGCGAAAATCTCTGAACTTGATACGAATTCAGTTGAAATCGTCGAAGTGACAGATGCGGTCATGAAGGCAATGTCTGACACTGTTACACCCCAGGGGCTAATCTCTCTCTGCTACAAACCCGAAAGTGATTTTGCCTCACTTACTAGCGCTGGCTCCTCAATCTTTATCTACCTCCACGAGATTCAAGATCCAGGTAATGCCGGAACTATTTTACGAACCGCTGATGCAATGGGAATATCTGCTGTGATTACATCACCTGATTCCGTTGATATGTTTTCACCGAAAGTGGTCCGATCTACTGCGGGTTCATTGTGGCACTTACCGGTATTTGAAGGAATCTCCTTTCAACGCGTCGCACAGCAATTCCCAGATATTTCAACTTTCCTGCTCTCATCACATGCAAAGAAATCAATCACTGATCTGACAATTCAGGGTGATTGCATAGCGATATTTGGAAATGAAGCCAGGGGAGTAGATGCTTCGACTCTCGGGGCTAGCGTCACTGAAGTAACTATTCCGATGGCGGGACGTGCCGAGAGTCTCAACTTATCTGCAGCGGCTTCCATCGTAATGTTCACCCTTTCTTCAAAGGTGGCAGGTTAGAATTACCTCCATGAATCCGGCAGAGATTGCATCGTGGATAAGCGATGCCAGCAACGCTTTCTCTGCAGCTTCCGACCTCGATCAACTGAAGATTGCGCGGCTGGCCCACACCGGCGATAAAGCTCCGATCTCACTAGCTAGTCGATCCCTTGGATCTTTATCTCCCGATGAAAAAGCGACAGCTGGCAAACTCATCGGTGATGCCAAGACGGCGATCTCTCTCGCACTTGCGACAGCGACAGCGAAGCTAGAAGCCGAACGCGATCAGAAAGTTCTCCTCGAAGAAGTTGTCGACATAACTTTGCCGGTGCAGCGCACACACCGCGGCGGGCTCCACCCCATCTCCATCATTAAAAATGAAATCTCCGATTTCTTTATCGAGCAAGGTTTCGCAGTCGAAGAAGGCCCAGAATTGGAATCTGGTTGGCTTAATTTCGATGCGCTCAATATTCCAGCTGATCACCCGGCGCGTACGATGCAGGACACATTCTTTATCGAACCTATTGAGTCAGGTGTTGTACTTCGCACTCACACTTCGCCGGTACAGATTCGCACGATGCTTACACAAGAGCCGCCTATCTACGTCATCTGTCCGGGTCGAACATTCCGTGCCGACGAACTCGATGCAACTCATAGCCCAGTCTTCCATCAAGTAGAAGGGCTTGTCGTCGACAAGGGCATCACGATGGCGCATCTGAAGGGCACGCTCGACAACTTCGCACGACACATGTTTGGCCCTGATGTCACCACCAGACTTCGCCCATCATTCTTTCCATTTACCGAACCAAGTGCCGAAGTTGATATCTTCTTCAATAATCGCTGGATCGAATGGGGCGGCTGCGGCATGGTCAATCCAAAGGTCTTGGCGACATGTGGAATCGATACCGATGTGTATACAGGATTTGCATTTGGCATGGGGCTAGAACGCACACTAATGGTGCGCCACGGAATTACGGATATGCACGACATCGTTGAAGGCGATCTTCGTTTCACTCGCCAATTCGGAGTGGGGCTCTAAATGCGCGCACCGTTATCGTGGATTAAAGAGTTCGTAGACATCCCAGATTCAATTACTGCTGAGCAGATTTCAGATGGACTCATTCGCGTTGGTTTCGAAGTCGAAGAGATCATCAAGCAGGGCGCTGATTTAACTGGCCCGCTTGTATTTGCCAAGGTTCTCAGCATCGAAGAACTCACCGAATTTAAGAAGCCAGTTCGTTACGTTGGAATTGACTGCGGCGAGAAAGAGACGCGTTATGTCATCTGTGGCGCGACCAACTTCGCTGTTGGCGATCTCGTAGTGGCAGCTCTCCCTGGCGCGGTTCTGCCCGGAAATTTCGCAATTGGTGCACGCGAAACGTATGGCAAAACCTCTAACGGCATGATCTGCTCGGCCCGTGAACTTGGATTGGGAGATGATCACTCGGGAATCATGACTTTCGGCGAAGGCACGGTAAAGATTGGTGCTGATGCAATTGCTGGCCTCATGATCAACGATGTTATCTTCGATGTTGCGGTAAATCCTGATCGTGGCTACGCACTGAGTATTCGTGGAATCGCCCGGGAAGTCGCTGGCTCTTTACATCTGGAATTTACCGACCCGGTTGATGCCTTGCGCACTCTGTCCTTTGCAGAAACCGGAAAGGGAGTTACTGCGAAGATCGCAGATCCAGCAACAGCCTCTGTCTTCTATCTGCGCACTCTGTCTAATTTCGATCCTGCGGCGACCACACCCCTTTGGATGCGGCGTCGTATTGAAAAGATGGGAATGCGTTCTATCTCGTTGGTCGTCGACATCACCAACTATGTAATGCTGGAACTTGGCCAACCTCTCCATGCTTTTGATAAATCAAAGATCAAAGGTGGATTAACCATCAAGCGCGCTGGAAAAGCGCAACCTTTTACAACTCTCGATGGTCAAGTTCGCCAACTCGACCCTGACGATTTAATGGTCTGTGATGATGTGCAGCCACTTGCTTTGGCCGGAACTATGGGAGGCGCTTCCTCTGAAATTTCCGAGACAACAACAGAGATCGCGCTCGAGGCAGTGCGCTTTGATCCAATTTGTGTAGCTAAGAACTCTCGTCGCCACAAACTCTCATCAGAAGCATCGCGCAGACTCGAACGTAGCGTCGACCCATCTCTTGCCCAATACGCATCTGCACGATTTGTTCAGCTGTTGACTGAAAACTCCTCTGCAGTACATGTCGCGACCGTGGTTGATGGTGAACCTCGTTTCTCTCCTATCGTCAAACTTGACCCTTCGTATGTTTCACGGATTCTTGGCGTCGAAGTCGCACCTGCCACTATTGCAGAAGTGCTGCGCACTATCGGGTGTGATGTTAATGAGGAGACTTTTGAAATCGACCCTCCATCGTGGCGCGCAGATCTGCTCACTGCTGCAGATTTCACTGAAGAAGTAGCTCGCATGATTGGGTACGACAAGATTCCATCAATTCTACCGCCGCGCCCGTTGCACGCCTCGCTTACCCCAACGCAAAAGCGTCGTCGTGCAGTGGCGCAGATGTTAGCTAGTCGAGGATTAGCAGAAGTGCAAACTTTCCCATTCACCAATCAAGAGACTATTGATTCAATGGGCTTTCTTGGCGAACGTGCTGCAACATATCGAATTGCTAACCCTATGTCGGAAGAGTTCCCTTTAATGCGCGTTCATCTAGTCCCTGGACTCATCGAAGTGGCGCAACGCAATATCAGCCGGGGAGCTAAAGATTTTGCCATATTCGAGATGGGATCAATCTTCCGCAGTTCCCAGAAGTTAATCCCATTCATCTCGCCTGACTTATCTTCACGTCCGTCACAAAAGTTGATTGATGAAATATTTGCTAGCGTGCCCCCTCAGGCCTATCACGTTGCTGGTTTATTGGTTGGCAAGACTGAGAACGAAGATTGGCAAGGTAAGGCGCGCTCCTATACCTGGCAAGATGCGATTGCATTTGCCCAAGATATTCTTCAACTATGCAATCTCGAATGGACTGTGCAGCGCTCAGATTTTGCCCCATGGCATCCCGGCCGCTGCGCTGAACTCATTGTTGATGGCAAAGCAGTAGCGCATGCAGGAGAGTTGCATCCACGAATCGTTGCGCAATACGGATTGCCAGAAAGATCTGTAGCGTTTGCAGTAGGTCTGAGCGCTCTCCCTGATTCACGACTTGTCCGCCCAACAACAGTTGGCACCATGCCTGCCGCGCTCCAAGATGTCGCGTTGATTGTTGATGCCAAGGTCACCGCGGCAGAGGTAGAACACGCTCTTCGATCGGGTGCTGGCGAACTACTTGAATCCATCACTCTCTTTGATCGCTACGACAAACTAGGGGATGGAAAGATTTCTCTCGCCTTCTCGCTCGTATTCCGTGCACCGGATCGCACCTTGACGGGGGCTGAAGTCTCCGAGATGCGCGAGGCGGCGGTCGCTGCCGCTGTGAAAGCCACAGGAGCAGTTCTCCGTACTGCATAAATATGCATCAAAATGCATAAATATGCTAAAGTGCAGACATGAAAATCGGCGTCGTAGGGGCTAGCGGATATGCAGGGGGCGAATTACTTCGCCTGTTATCTACGCACCCAGAATTCTCGGTCTCAGCAATCACCGCCCATTCCAATGCGGGGGAGCAGATCACATCTATTCATCCGCAGTTGCACAGTTATGTAGGACGAAAGTTCAGCGCCTTCGCCCCGAACGATTTTGCTGAATGCGATTTAATATTTTTAGCACTACCGCACGGTGAGTCTGCAAAGGTAATTGGGCAACTTCCAGGGTCGGCAAAGATTGTCGATCTCGGCGCAGATTACAGATTAGAGAGCGCACAGGCATGGGGGAAGTACTACGTAGGAGATTACGCAGGTTCATGGACATATGGCTTGGCGGATATAGAACCTTTTAGATCTCTCGTGGCCAACTCATCCAAAGTTGCAAACCCAGGTTGTTACGCAACAGCGATTGCACTTGGAGCAGCTCCAGCTCATACATTTGCAGATTTATCAGATGTTGTAGTTGTCGCCGCTTCTGGAACAACTGGTGCGGGTAGAAGCGCAAAGCTCAATCTCATAGCAAGCGAAGTTGCCGGCTCTCTGACATCCTATAAATTCGGAGGTGTACATCAACACACACCTGAGATTGAACAGGCGCTTTCACAAATATCTGGTGTGGCAGCCAAGATTTCTTTCACACCGATTCTTGCTCCTATGCCTAGAGGAATTTTGGCGACGGTAACGGCAAAAGTGACGAAGCAGGTAACCACCGAAGAGGCACACGCTCACTACACGAAGTTCTTTTCACAGTCGCAATTCGTAACAGTTCTGCCATTAGGCGTGATGCCAAAGACAGCGGCACTTACTGGTTCAAATCATGTGCAGATGCAGGTTGCAATTGATGAACACACCTCTCGACTCGTCGTCTCAGCGGCTATCGACAATTTAGGTAAAGGAGCTGCAGCGCAAGCAATTCAGAATGCGAATCTCATGTGTGGCTTCGACGAAGCTGCAGGACTTAGTTTCGATGGGCTCGGCGTATGAAAAACTTACCTAACGGATTTCGTGGTGCCGCAGTTGCTGCCGGATTGAAATCGACAGGTGCCTTAGACCTTACAATTATTGAAAACACTGGCCCGAACTTCGATGCCGCAGCCGTTTACACCAGCAATAAGGTAGTTGCTGCGCCTGTTATTTGGTCTCGTGAAGTCACTAAAGGGAAGATCGTACGAGCAGTAGTTCTCAACTCAGGTGGAGCAAACGCATGTACGGGTCCGCAAGGTTTTGCTGATACTCATCGCACCGCTGAAAAGGTTGCTGAGTTACTTGAAGTCTCTTCAGGCGAAGTAGTTGTTTGTTCGACCGGATTAATTGGTGAGTTGCTCCCGATGCCTAAAATTATTTCGGGCTTGGACACAATTGCCACGAATCTAAAGAGCGAATCCCTTGAAGACGTGGCACGCGCGATTATGACCACCGACAGTCTTCCGAAGGTGGCAACGACATCGAAGAATGGGGCGGAGTTCGCGGGTATCGCTAAAGGTGCTGGAATGTTGGCACCAGCTCTAGCAACCATGCTCTCTGTCGTGATGACAGATGCAATCCTTCCAACCGCTGCACAGGAGATTTTTGCTCGTGTTACGGAAAGGACCTATAACCGAATTGATTCAGATGGCTGTACTTCGACTAACGACACAGTGCTTCTCATGGGAAGTGGCGCCTCAGGGGTTTCACTCACTGAAGCTGATCTGGAGACCGCTCTCATGGAAGTCTGTGGCTCACTTGCTGCGCAACTCATTGCCGACGCAGAAGGATCCACCAAGACCGTGGCCATTACTGTGAAGGGAGCAGCAACTGAAGCTGATGCAGTTGAAGTTGCCCGCGCATGTGCTCGCAATAATCTTCTCAAGTGCGCCATCTTTGGGGCAGACCCTAACTGGGGGAGAGTGCTTGCAGCAGTAGGTACTGCCGATGCGCTCATAGATGCTCTCAATATTGATGTAATTCTTAACGGAGTACATGTCGCGAAAGAATCTGCGCCCTTTGAAGATAAAAGTAAGGTCTCTTTCTCGGATCGATTAGTAACTCTTGAGGTACATCTCAATGTAGGTAGTGCAACTGCCACCGTGATGACTAATGATCTCTCACATGATTATGTGGAAGAGAATTCGGCATACTCGACATGATTGTCATCAAATTCGGTGGCCATGCCATGAAAGATGAAAATGGAGCTTTCGCTCAAGCGATTGCTGATGCCATTTCTATGGATGTGAAACCAGTTATTGTGCATGGTGGCGGCCCACAAATTGATCAAGCGCTACAAGCTGCCGGGATAGTTTCGCAATGGATTTCTGGATTTAGAGTAACGACACCTGAAATTCTTGCGGTTGTCGAGAGAGTTTTGTCGGATGAAGTAGGCCCCGCACTTGCGCAATCTTTGATAGCACATGGTGTTAATGCGGTTGCTATTTCGGGACGGAAATCAGGAACGCTCTTTGCTCAGGCTCGAACCACCCTCGTTGATGGAACTCACGCAGATCTTGGACTGGTGGGGCTCGTCACTTCTGTCGATGCTACAGAGGTCATAGCTCTGGTTAACCAGGGAAAGGTACCTGTAATTTCACCGGTGGCCTCTGATGTGTCGAAAACTTTTGGATATAACGTCAATGCAGATTTTTCCTCGGCGGCAATTGCTGGAGCCCTCGATGCCAAGTGGCTCATCATCATGACTGATGTGCAAGGCATTTATCGCAGCTGGCCAGATAAGGGTTCGCTGATTGAATCAATATCCGCTACAGAGTTAGAAGATATTAAGGGAACTTTCGCTGATGGTATGGCACCCAAAGTTCAGGCTTGCCTAGATGCAATTGCAGCTGGTGCGAAAGCGGTAAGAATTATTGATGGAACAGATCCATCAGCACTTAAGAGCGCTCTTCTAGGCGAGGGCGGAACGTTGGTGGTGGCATGAAGCGTTGGCAGAAGTCTCTTCAGGATAATTACGGAACCCCGACGATTGAATTGGTATCTGGAAAGGGGTCCGTTGCTACAGACTCGTTAGGAAATACATACTTAGATTTCCTTGCGGGAATTGCAACGAACGTCTTGGGCCACGCACATCCGGCGATTGTGAAAGCTGTGACGAAACAAGTTGCAACGCTTGGGCATATCAGCAATTTCTATGCTCATCCCAACGTTCTAGAACTAGCGGAGAAACTGCAGAAGTTGACCGGCGATAAGAGTGCACGAGTCTTCTTCTGCAATTCAGGGGCTGAGGCAAATGAAGCTGCGCTTAAGCTTTCGCGTAAAACCGGAAAATTCAAAATTGTTGCCACGCAGGAGTCATTCCATGGAAGAACTATGGGTGCGCTCTCTTTAACGGGCCAGCCAACAAAGCGTGATCCTTTCAAACCGCTCATCAAAGGCATCAAGCACGTCCCATTTGGTGATTCCGCTGCCATGAAACGTGCGATCACCAAGAAAACCGCCATGGTAATTGTTGAACCCATCATGGGAGAAGCGGGAGTCATTGTTCCGCCAGAAGATTATCTAAAGAATCTGCGAGATTACTGCGATGCCAATGGGGCGCTTTTAATCTTTGATTGCGTGCAGACAGGTATGGGGCGCACTGGTGATTGGTTCGGTTATGAATATTCAGGAGTAAAACCTGATGTCATCACACTCGCTAAAGGTCTGGGCGGTGGATTACCTCTAGGGGCCATGATCGCACTCGGTCCTGCCTCCACACTATTCGCAGCAGGAGATCACGGTTCTACCTTTGGAGGAAATCCCATTGCAACGGCGGCCGCTCTTGCGGTGATTTCCTCAATCGAAAAAGAGAAGCTTCTAAAGAACGTCGATGTGGTGGGTGGCTTCCTTCTCGCTGAACTCGCACTTATTTCGGGTGTTACTGAAGTCAGAGGTGCCGGATTACTCATTGGTCTTACCTTGGATAAGCCAATCGCGAAGTCGGTCACTAAGCGATGCCAAGAACTAGGTGCGCTCATCAATGCGCCAGGTGAATCTACGATCAGAATCGCACCTGCACTCAATATCTCGATGAAGCAAGCTCAGAAGTTTGTCGTGATCTTTTCTCAAGCAGTGAGGGAGAGTCTCCATGTCTAGTGTTACTGCTCGCAGAGCAAAAGCCATCGCTCTTATCAAAGCAGGGTTGATTCATTCCCAATCTGATTTGGTGAAGCAGTTGAAGAAGGCCGGGTTTCCCGTTACACAAGCCACTGCTAGTCGTGATTTAGAAGAGATTGGTGCAGTTCGTGGACGTTCCAATTCCGGAGAATCGGTCTATCGAATTTCAGATAGCGACGACGAATCAATCTCCCGCACAATGCCGGTTCCATCAGATTTGATTATCTCCGTCGAGGCAAGTGGCAATTTAGCCGTAGTTCGCACGCCACCTGGGGGAGCGCAGTTACTGGCTAGCTCTCTCGATCACTCTGGCATTACCGAGATTATCGGCACTATCGCCGGAGATGACACGGTCCTTGTTGTATCGAGAAAAGCCAGCGGTGGAGCCCAACTCGCGAGAGAATTGCGTGCATTCGGTGGTTCAAAGAAAAGGGGAAGTAAATAATGGCGCTCTGGGGTGGACGCTTTTCGCAATCGCCAGCTGAAGCTGTCTTCGCACTTTCTCGAAGCGTTCATTTCGATTGGCGATTAGCGCCTTACGATCTTCGCTCATCGCTGGCTCATCTGGCAGTTCTGCAATCGAGTGGCTTACTCGATGACGCCGTGGCCGAACCAATTCGGGGGGCCTTACTCGAACTCATCACTGAAGTTTCCAGTGGAAAATTTGTTGCAATCGAAAGTGATGAAGATGTTCATAGCGCCCTTGAGCGTGGGCTTACCGAGAAGCTGGGAGAAATCGGCGGTTCGCTGCGCGCCGGTCGTTCACGTAATGATCAAGTAGCGACTGATCTTCGCCTTTACGCAGTAGATCACATGATTGAGGTTGCGCAACAAGTACTTCAACTACAAGGAGCGCTCATCGCGAAAGCCTCTGAATACGGGGATGCGCCGGCACCGGGATTTACGCATATGCAACATGCCCAGCCAGTTCTCTTTGGTCACGAAATCGCAAAACATATCCAAGGATTTTCGCGCGACCTAGATCGCATTCACGATTGGCTCGACCGCGCACTAGTAAGCCCACTCGGTTCTGGGGCGCTAGCTGGTTCATCGCTACCGCTCTCGCCTGAGGTCACCGCAAAGAATCTAGGCTTTACATCAAGTGCAGCAAATTCAATTGATGCTGTTTCAGATCGCGATTTTGTAGCAGAAGCGCTCTTCATACTTTCGATGATTGGAATTCATCTCTCACGTATCGGTGAAGAGTGGTGTATCTGGGCTACTACTGAATTTGGGTGGGCGAAGGTAGCTGATGCATATTCAACTGGTTCATCGATTATGCCGCAGAAGAAGAATCCGGATATGGCAGAGCTTGCCCGTGGAAAGGCAGGACGGTTGGTAGGAAATCTCACCGGAGTCTTAACAATGCTCAAAGGTTTACCTTTCGCATATAACCGTGATCTACAGGAAGATAAGGAGCCACTCTTTGATTCCATCGATACCGTTCTTCTCGTTCTGCCTGCGGTGACAGGAATGGTTGCAACAACTGATTTTGATCGCGAGAAAATGGCCATCGCGGCACCACTTGGTTTCTCGTTAGCCACAGAGATTGCCGATTTCCTAGTACGCGCCAAAGTTCCATTTGCACAGGCCCACGAGGCTGCCGGCAAATGCGTTGCGCTCTGTGAATCATCGGGACGTCAACTACATCAACTTACTGATACAGAGTTTTCTTCAGTACACCCCAAACTCACCGGCGAAGTTCGCGACGTTCTGACCGTCCATGGCGCCCTTGAGTCGCGCACAACTATTGGTGGAACTTCACCTTCATCCTTCAAAGAGCAGCTCAAGGAAGCGACAACACAGACTTCCGCTTTCGCCAAAGAATTCTCCGACAAAGCCAAGACGTTTTCAGAGATGATGGGTGCATGATGACCGTAAATACCGATCTCCTGGATGACCTTAAATGGCGCGGCCTCATCTCACAGACCACTGATGAGAAGGAGCTGCGCGAAGCGCTCAAGAAGCCCATCACTCTCTACTTAGGCACAGACCCAACCGCGCCGAGCATCCACGTAGGAAACCTTGTAGTTCTCTTGGTATTACGTCGCTTCCAATTGGCAGGCCATCACACACTTCCCTTGGTTGGGGGAGCGACCGGACTTGTGGGAGATCCCAGTGGAAAGAATGAAGAACGCACATTGAATACAACCGATGTGGTTGAACAATGGGTAAATCGCATCAAGGGTCAACTATCTAAATTTATGGATTTCGAAAGTACATCAAATCCAGCAAAAATGGTAAATAACCTCGACTGGACAGCGCCGATGTCAGCGATTGAATTCTTGCGCGATATTGGAAAACATTTCAGTGTGAACCAGATGCTCAATAAAGATTCGGTCTCAACACGTCTTGAGAAAGATGGTATTTCGTATACTGAATTTTCTTATCAAGTTCTGCAATCAATGGATTACCTCGAACTTTATCGTCGCTTTAATTGCACTTTGCAAATTGGTGGATCTGATCAGTGGGGAAATATTACGGCTGGGCTCGATCTCATTCGTCGTGCAGAGAGTGGATCCGCACATGCACTGACGGTTCCACTTCTTACAAAGGCCGATGGCACAAAATTTGGTAAGACCGCTGGTGGTTCGGTATGGATTGATCCAGAGATGACATCACCTTATGCATTCTTCCAATATTGGTTGAACTCAGATGATAAAGATGTCATTAAGTTCCTCAAGGTATTTTCTTTCAAATCTCGTCAAGAGATCGAAGCACTAGAGAAAACACATAACGAAAATCCTGGTGCACGCGAAGCTCATCGTGAATTAGCGCGCGAACTTACTTCACTTGTGCATTCACCAGAGATTGCAGAACGTGTAGAAGCTGCAGCTCGTGCACTCTTTGGACAAGGTGACATTACCGAGCTTGATGAACCAACTTTGTCTGCTGCTCTTGCAGAACTTCCGCGAACTCAAGTTAAAAGTGGCGATGAAATTCCGACGTGGGTCGATCTCTTAGCAGCGACGGGTGTAGTTGACTCGAAATCGGCTGCCCGACGGATCGTTAAAGAGGGTGGCGCATATCTCAATAATGAGAAGATCACGGGCGAGGATTTCCGCCTCGAAAAATCGCACTTTTTATGCGGAAAATATGCTGTTTTGCGAAAGGGCAAAAGAGACCTCGCTGCCGTTGAATTAATGTAGATCTTTCCTACCCCTAAAAACCTCACTTTTTACGCGTAAAAGTGGGGTTTTTCATGGTGGCTGTATTTCACTCCTTCGAGGTGGTGGGTTAGGGGTCGGATTTGACCTCCACCCAGCCCACGCCTATAGTTACGCTCCTTGCTGTGGAACGGACACGAAAGTGGTCGTACAGCATTACCTCCTAAATTAAGGCCATTACCGCCGTTTTGACGTGCGCGTAGCCATGGACTAGATTTGGCGGTCTGCCCTCAAAAAGCAGGAGAAATCCTGCCTATTTTGAGTGCGCATCCGTACCTTGAGAACTCAACAGCGTGCCATAAGTCAATGCCAGAGAATGGC
>JBAXLF010000007.1:0-38929 GCA_037134955.1 Actinomycetota bacterium
AAGGCGATGCTCCAGGACATTGCAATTCTTACAGGTGCAACTGTGGTCTCTGACGAAGTCGGTCTCAAGCTTGAGACAGCCGGACTTGAACTTCTCGGTCGCGCTCGCAAGGTGGTTGTCTCTAAGGATGAAACCACCATCATCGAAGGTCTCGGAGATGAAGCGCAGCTCAAGGGTCGCGTGACACAAATCCGTACCGAGATTGAAAACTCAGATTCAGATTATGACAAAGAGAAGCTACAAGAGCGCCTAGCCAAGCTTGCGGGCGGCGTTGCTGTCATCAAGGCTGGAGCTGCAACAGAAGTTGAACTTAAAGAGCGTAAGCACCGCATCGAAGATGCAGTGCGCAATGCAAAGGCTGCAGTAGAAGAAGGAATCGTTGCCGGTGGTGGCGTTGCACTTCTTCAGGCTGCTACTGCTGCATTTAAGAAGCTCAAGCTCGAAGGCGATGAAGCAACAGGTGCAAAGATTGTTGAACTATCAATCGAAGCACCACTCAAGCAGATTGCAGTCAACGCCGGCCTTGAAGGTGGAGTAGTTGTCGAGAAAGTTCGTAACCTCGAAGCAGGTTTCGGTCTCAACGCTGCATCTGGAGAATATGTAGACATGATTAAAGCTGGCATCATCGATCCAGCTAAGGTCACACGTTCTGCACTTCAGAATGCAGCATCAATCGCAGCGCTCTTTATTACAACAGAGGCAGTGATTACAGATAAGCCAGAACCAAAGTCAGCTAACCCAATGCCACAAGGCGGCGGGGATATGGATTTCTAAAGCATTAGAAATCCGATAGGAGTGGATTTCTAAAGTTCACGCGTAAATATTTACGATGGCCCTCGAGATTAACGTCTCGGGGGCCTTCTGCTTTACGATTAGCGTATGAAGACATTTGATGCGCAAACAGTTGCACGCGATGCTGCCTTGGCAGATGCGGAATTTGCAACTCAGGTCGGCGACTTTGTCTCGGTTGGCTACGATGATGAAAATCGCGTAGCTACATATTTATTCGATGCCAAGATTGATGGCTACCGCGGATGGCGTTGGTGCATCACTGTTGCAAAGGTCGATGAAGATGCAACGCCAACAATCTGCGATGTTGTTATCTTGCCGGGCCCAGATTCACTACTTGCGCCAGACCATATTCCTTATATGGAACGTATCCTTCCTGAAGATATTCAACCTGGAGTAATTGTTCCAAGCGTTCTTGAAGATACTCGTTTAGTTCCAGGCGCTAATGCACTGGCACAAGATGAAGATCTTGATGCAACTGAAGTTTTTGATTTAGGTTTGATGCGTCCGCGCGTTCTCTCTATCGAAGGTCGCGATCAAGCAAGTAAGCGTTGGTATACAGGTGATCGCGGACCAAATACTCCGTTAGCCCAAGGTGCGCCAAAACCATGTGCATCATGTGGTTTCTTTATTCCTATTGCAGGTTCACTTCGATCAGCATTTGGCGTCTGTGCCAATGCGATTGCACCCGATGATGCACGCGTGGTTTCAGTGGATCATGGCTGCGGCGCGCATAGCGAAGCGACGCTCTAACCCATATCACGCTTAAAAACCCCGTAGCACGGCAACTGCTTTCTACGATAAATTAGCCCCCTGTCCGAATCCCCCGGCTCGCATCACTAAACGAGTACCGCAAATTTAAGGAGTAAGTGCAATGCCTACAGGAAAAGTTAAATGGTTTTCCCTTGAAAAAGGTTTTGGATTTATTGCATCTGATGAAGGCGAAGATGTCTATCTTGCTTCATCTGCACTCCCTGAAGGCGTTGCAACTGTAAAGCCAGGCACCAAGCTTGAGTTCTCAGTGATTGATTCACGTAAGGGACCACAAGCGATGTCGGTACATATCATCGATGCACCTGTATCTCTTGCAGAGAATTCACGTTCTAATAGCGATGATCTCGCGGCGATGATTGAAGACACCATCAAAATTCTCGATCGCGTTGGAAACGGACTACGTCAAGGACGTCATCCATCAGGCGCTGAAGCAGAACGCCTTGGTCGTGTTCTTCGTGGAATCGCTTCTCAGCTCGAGGCGTAACTAGGCTTTCACATTCACATGGCCAAGGCCATTGAATCTCGTTTTTAGATACCGGTGCGACGTGATCGTCGTATCGAATAGCGAATACCCAGCACACCTAAAAGTGCGCCCAATACGCATGTCCAAATAATTTTGGATTGTGCTCCTGCGGCGATGGCAACCACACCCGCCGCAAGCCAGCAGACCGAGCCGATAGCGATTAGAGTTACAACCGCTTTGATATTCGATGCCATAAGAGAAGAGTAATGCGAATTAAGGTCGATGAGAACGGAAACTGGCGCTCATTTCGCCATCGCAACTTTCGCATTCTCTTCCCTGCCAGCGTACTTTCGAATATTGGAACTTGGGCGCAGCGGATTGCTCAGGATTGGCTAGTTCTGCAATTAACTCATAACAGCGGAACGTACCTGGGTTTAGTCACTGCAGTTCAATTCACACCTGTTTTAATCTTTAGTTTACAAGGTGGTGCGATGGCCGACCGCATTGATAAACGTAAATTGCTTATTGCAACTAACGTAACAGCTGCGATTGCTTGCTATATTCTTGGCATTCTTGTAGTGATGAATCGAATCAAACTTTGGGAAGTCTTTGCATGCGCCACACTTCTGGGTATCGCAACTGCGCTCGATGCGCCTATTAGACAGAGTTTTACATCTGAAATAGTTGGGCAGTCAGACGTCGCAAATGCGGTAAGCCTAAACTCAGCAAATTTCAACTTAGGTCGCCTAGTCGGGCCTGCGATATCTGGATTACTGATTGCACGCTTTGATACCGGTCCCTCATTTCTTATTAATGCAACCTCCTATCTCTTTGTAATTGCCGCATTAATGACGATGCGAAAATCTGATTTCTTTAATCTGAAAAAGGAAGAGACCCTAGGCACTGTGCGAGAAGGGTTGCGCTATGTACTGGCTCGCCCTGATTTATATGTCGTCATGCTTCTTGTCCTATTTGCGTCAACTTTTGGTCTCAATTTTGTGATCTTTAATGCGCTTATGGCAACACACATTTTTCATCAAGGTGCTGCGTCGTATGGATTACTCGGTACCTTTATCGCGATTGGATCACTCTCTGGAGCGCTCCTTGCAGGTCGTTTGGAAAAATTTCGTACCACTCGGTTTATTATCAAACTTGGAATGGTTTTTTCAATTGTTGTAATTATCTTGGCATGGGCACCTAGCTATCTCACCTATTCGCTTTGGCTTCCGGTTTGCGGAATAACTGCCCTGACAATGTTGATATCGGCTAACTCATACGTTCAGACTCATAGCGATCCTGCAGTACGTGGACGAGTCATGGGAATTTACCTATTGATCTTTATGGGTGGAGCGCCATTCGGTTCGCTGCTGATCGGTTATTGGTCTGAAACTATTGGTGTGCGAGAGACCATTGCTCTCTGCGGTGCTATCTCGCTGATTGCTGCTGGGATTATCTGGGTTGTCTATAGAGAAAAAGTTACGGCTCCAGAAGATTACAGAGTCTCTAGCGTCCTAAGAAAAGAATAAAAAGTAGCCCAACCAAAGTCAGCGCTGTTATGAGCCGACGACTCTTAAAGTTCACTGTTCTCTTCTACATGTGCTGGTACAAATTGAACTGCGAGATAAGCAATTGCAATCAAAACCGGAACCATGATGTACGCGCGCGAAATTCCTAAATGATCGCCTAGGAGACCGAGTAAGAATGGCGCTCCGCCAATTGCCACACCTGCAGCGAGTGAGCTCTTTCCAATAGCTAAATCTGGTCGATGATCACTCAAGCCAATGAGGCGAAGCGAGGCGAGTGCGAATTGACTAGAAATTCCCAGCCCTGCAACTAAGAGTGAGAAGAAACTTAACACCAAGTTGTGTGAGAACCAGAGAACGGCGAAGCCCACAAATTGAATTCCGATGATGGTCTTGAGTTGTGTATCGAGGGTCCAACGCTTGAGAATCTTTCCCCAATACCAGCGACCCAAGCCCATGCCAGAACCGAGCGCTGCAATAACAAGTGTTGAAATTGCAGGCGTTGCGTTGGTGCGATCAATGACAAGTGCTGCAGCCCAGAATGATGTTGCAAACTCGCTCGAGATACATGCAACAAAACCGATCCAAGCAAACCAGAATGCACGAGATAACTTTCCACTCTGTGGACCATGTTCACTCGGTACATGTTCTTCTGGGCTCTTATCGCGCATGACGAAGAAAAGATAAGCGGCAAGTGGAAGAGCCAGTAATATTCCAAAGCGCCATAGATCGCGATAATTATTGGCGATCGTTCCGACAACTAGTGTGCCGCTTACATAACCACAGGAAGCAATGGCATTTGCCTGAGTGATAGCTACAGGCGCCAACTTTCCGTAATGGCCATTCATTGACGTTACAAAGTTATTGATAATTGTTGATGTACCAAAACCAGTGATGAGAGCTGCGCCAATCGTGATTGGCACAGCTGATGCAGCTACAAAGATTGATAATCCCAATGAGAATATACCGAGACCAATCCAGCCAGTCTTAGAACGACCGAATCGATGAGCCAAACGAGGGTTAGCCAGACCTGCAAGTATGGAAGCAATTCCAAGGGCAGTCCCATGTAAACCGGCAATTGTCAGGGATGTGTGCTGATCTGCGCGTAGAAGAGGTTGCGCAGGGCCAAAGCTACCGAGAAAGAAGTTAACGACAACAGTTTGTAGAGCGATAGTCCAGAAGAACTTATCGCGCTTAATTGCCTGCGGCATTAGAGATGTGAAACGACGAAATCGATAGATGCTGTCAGTGCATCGATATCTGCTGGGTCGATTGCAGGGAACATACCGATACGAAGCTGGTTCTTGCCGAGTTTGCGGTAAGGCTCTGTATCTACGATGCCGTTAGCACGAAGCGCTGCAGCAACTTTGGTTGCATCGATAGCATCATCAAAGTTAATTGTTCCAACAACTTTAGAACGCTGTGCCGGATCGACAACGAAAGGTGTGGTGTAGCTGGTCTTCTCTGCCCAACCGTAGAGGCGTGCAGCAGAGTCAGCGCTACGGCCGGCCGCGAACTTCAAACCACCATTGGCATTCATCCACTTGATCTGCTCGTCGAGCAACATCAAGGTAACAAGTGCGGGTGTGTTGTAAGTCTGATCAAGTCGTGAGTTTTCAATGGCAGTTCCAAGATCGAAGAACGCTGGAACCCAACGGCCGCCGGCCTTGATCTTTTCGGCACGTGCAATTGCAGCAGGGCTCATGAGCGCAAGCCATAAGCCACCATCGGATGCAAATGATTTCTGTGGTGCGAAGTAATAGGTATCGAACTCTTTCGCATCTACTTCGAGCCCGCCTGCTGCAGATGTGGCATCGACGAGAACGAGTGCGCCATCTGTTCCTGCCGGACGCTTAATAGGCATCGCAACGCCAGTTGAAGTTTCGTTATGAGTCAGTGCATATACATCGATACCAGCTTCAGCGGTTGCTGCTGGATGTGTACCTGGTTCAGATTTAATAACAGTTGGTTCGCCTAGGAACGGTGCTTCCTTCGCGGCAGCAGCGAACTTTGAAGAGAATTCGCCGAAAACTAAGTGCTGTGAGCGATCTTCAATGAGACCAAAGGTTGCGATATCCCAGAATGCAGTTGAGCCACCGTTACCGAGAATTACTTCATAGCCTTCAGGTAATGAGAAGAGTGAAGCTAAACCTTCACGAACGCTCTTTACAACGTTCTTGACTGGCTTCTGTCGATGAGAAGTTCCAAGAATGTAATTGCTTCCAGGAGCGGTTAACGATGCAAGTGCTTCGGGGCGAATCTTTGATGGGCCACAACCGAAACGACCATCACGGGGCTTGAGATTATCTGGAATAAGAATTTCTGCGCTCATCTGGCAATTCTACGGGTAGTACCTATGTACTTCCCAATCCGCATTGATGTTAGACCGCTCATAGCGCAAGCGATCATGCAGGCGCGAGTAACGCCCTTGCCAGAATTCGATATTCACCGGAGTTACGCGATATCCGCCCCACTGTGGTGGACATGGAACCGTTGAACCTTCAGGCCACTTCTCTGCTGCGCCTTTGAATCGTTGTTCAAGTTCTTCGCGCGATGCAAGAGGTGCAGATTGTGCAGATGCCCATGCCCCGATCTGCGAAGACCATGGTCGCGTTGCAAAGTAATCTTCAGATTCTTGGCGGGAAATTTTTTCAGCAAAGCCACTAATTGATACTTGTCGCTCCATGGCATACCAAGGAAAGAGCAGAGTGACTTGCGAATGTAATTCAATAGCTTGCCCTTTACGTGATCCGTAATTAGTAAAGAAGGTAAAGCCACCTTGCGAAACATCTTTCAATAAAACTGTGCGGGTAGTAATTGCATCAGCGCCATTGCTATCTGAACCTAGCGTGGAGAGAACCATGGCATTTGCTTCAACAATAAATTGATTCGAAGCAGCTTCTTTCAGCCAATCATGGAAGGCCGCAAAGGGATCGTTGGGTAACGATTCAAGACCGACCTCGCCATAAGAACGGCGCATCGCACGGATCGCATCGCGTTGGAGTTGCCCGTTTACCTGTTGGTCACTTTCGGTCATGGGTGTATCGAACCTCACTTTCCTTTCCGGTGCACCTTCGCCGCGATTGGTGGCTAGCACCCCTGCGCAAGGTGCAGAATTACCCGCAGGATTACAGGATTCTTAATCAGGGGAGCTCACCGTGTCAGAAGATTTCAAGCCAGGTTTAGAAGGCGTCATTGCATTCGAATCAGAGATCGCAGAGCCAGATAAAGAAGGTAGCGCGCTTCGCTACCGTGGCGTTGATATCGATGATCTCGTAGGTCGCGTCTCATTCGGAAACGTATGGGGACTTCTCGTTGATGATGAATTTAATCCTGGACTTCCTAACGCTGAGCCATTCCCACTTCCAGTGCACTCAGGCGATGTGCGTGTAGATATTCAATCTGCGATCGCAATGCTTGCACCCGCATGGGGCTTCAAACCAATTCTCGATATTTCAGATGAAGAAGCGCGCAGCAACTTGGCACGTACTTCAGTCATGGTTCTTTCATACCTCGCACAAGCAGCGCGCGGAATTTTCAATCCTATGATTCCTGAATCAGAAGTTGATAAGGCTCACACAGTTGTAGAGCGCATGATGATTCGTTGGCGTGGAGAGCCAGATCCACTGCACGTTCGCGCAATCGATGCGTACTTTGTATCTGCGGCCGAACATGGAATGAATGCATCAACCTTTACCGGTCGCGTTATTGCATCAACGGGTGCAGATGTATGCGCCGCACTTTCGGGTGCAATCGGTGCGATGTCAGGTCCTCTTCACGGTGGGGCGCCATCACGTGTTCTGCATATGATTGAAGAAGTTGAGAAGACCGGAAATGCAGAAGCTTATGTAAAGGATCTGCTTGATCGTAAAGAACGTCTGATGGGATTTGGTCACCGCGTCTATCGCGCCGAAGATCCACGCGCTCGCACATTGCGTCGCACCGCTAAAGAATTAAATGCACCACGTTATGCAGTTGCTGAAGCGCTTGAGAAGGCAGCGCTCAAGGAACTTCACGAACGTCAACCAGATCGTGTACTAGAGACAAACGTTGAATTCTGGGCAGCGATTATTTTAGACTTTGCCCAAGTTCCAGCGCCGCTCTTTACATCAATGTTCACCGCAGCTCGCACTGCAGGTTGGTCTGCACATATCCTCGAGCAGAAGCGCACTGGTCGTTTGATCCGACCATCAGCTCGCTACGTTGGAAAGGCTCCACGTAAGCCGGAGGATGTAAAGGGCTGGGATGCCACCGTGGAGCAGCTCCACAAGTAAATCCTTTGCAGTTTTTTGCGGTTTATCACAATCCGATTAAGGTTTGCTAAAAACGCCCCGTTTAAGGGCTCCATACCTTGTTTATTTTTCTTATCTGACATGGAATAACACCACTAGGTAGCACAACACCCTCGTTGCGCTATTACATCCATGGAGGAATACATGAACAAGAAGCGTTTAGGTTTTGCGGGAGTATTTGCCGCAGCCGCGCTCGCAGTTTCAACACTTGTTGCACCGTCAGCAAGTGCTGCTACAGAGATCATTGTCTGGGCAGATGAAACTCGTGGGCCAAACCTCACTAAAGTTTTTGCAGCTAAGGGTGACTGGGTTCCTGGTTACACCATCAAAGTTGTAACTTTCTCAAGCTACTCAGCTTTGGGAGATGCACTTGATAAGGCAACTGGTACATCTGGTCCAGATATTTTCGTTGGTGGAAATGACTGGGTTGTAGCTTCTGCAAAGAGCGGAAAGCTTGCACCAGTAACTTTGACTGCTGCTACAAAGGCACAGTTCACAGCTAGCCAACTTTATGATCTTTCCTACGCAGGAAAGCTTTATGGAGTTCCACTAGATATCAACAACGTGGGCATGATTTACAATACAAAGCTTGTTACAACTGCACCAAAGACATTTGGTGACATGCTTGCTTTCTACCAAGCTAATAAGACAAAGCTTGGTCTCAAGAACGGTCTCTGCGTAACTGGCGGCGGAATGTCATGGGGAGCTCTTTCAGTCTTCTCAGCACTCGGCGCTCAGCCATACCTCATGTCACCATCAGGTAAAGTTGAAACCACTAAGGGATTCAACCCAACTAAGTTTGCTAACAATGTAAACAAGTACTTGATCGACCCAACAACTGGTAAGAGCAACGGTTTCTGGGCATCATCAAATACAACATGTAACGATGACTTCTACGCAGGCAAGGTTCCATACTCAATCATTGGTAACTGGGAGTGGAAGACATACGTAGCAAAGGGATTTGCTATGAACCTACAGCCAGTTCCTGGTGCTGACGGTGGCTACGGCAAGATGTTCGGTAGCGTCAGTGGCGCATTCCTTACATCATTTGCTGATAAGCACGGCACAGCAGTTGGAGCAAAGTCACTCCTCACCAACTTCTTCGCATCAACTGCAGGTCAGGTTGCATACGAAGCGATTGAGGGACGACCACCTGCAGCTAAGGGCGCTCAGTCAGATGCCGGCGTAGCTGATGCTCAAAAGGGCTTTGGTAGCGCAGCTTCTCTAGCGGGAATTCCACAGATTGGAGCCATCTTGGATAGCAAGGCTGGCGGATCAAACTACTGGGATTCAGCCGGAGATTTCTGGACTCAGATCTTGGTAAATGGAAAAGATGCTTATCAGGAATCCAAGAAGTTGGCAGCCATTTGGAAAGCAAATGTAACGTCAGCAGCTGGACTCGTTTAAGGATCTTCCTTACCGATAAAAGTTCGAAATGAGTAAGTGACGTGGGCGAGTCAAATTCTCGCCCACGTCTCTCATTTTCAGCTTCATTGTCTTTGAATTAGCTTTGAAATAACCTTGATACAAATAAGAGAGAGCGGTAACCACCAGTGAGTGGATTTATGCGGGGCAAGTTTGCTCTGATAACCAAGATAGTTCTTCTTGGGTTCACTACCGCGATTTTGGGGCTCTTAACAATGAGCGCCTTTGCACAAAAACAATATGTAATCGGCGGCTTCCTTCTTATAGCTGCGCTAGCAATCAATGTGGTTTATCTAACCAAGATTTCTGTACCTTTTAAATTCTTCTTACCCGGAATCCTCTTCTTTCTCGCCTTTGTGATTGCGCCTATCTTCTTCACCATCCAAATGTCTGGATATAAATATCAGACTGGAAATTATTTAGATAAACCAGCAGCGCTGGAACAGGTCATCAAACTCGGTGCACAACCCGATGCGGCAGGAACAACCTACGATCTCACAGTAGGTAAAGATGCCTCTGGAAAATATGCAGTTCTCGTTTCCGATATTCCTAATGACAAATACTTTCTCTCAACTCAAGACCAGCGAATAGATCTACCAAAATCCTCGCTGACTTTTGATGCAAATGGAGTTGCGATCACCGCTCCAAATTTCACATCTATCTCAGCAATTACACTTGCCAACGATGATACGTATTCGAAGATTCGTTATAAGTACGAGAATGAATACTTCATCTCTATCGTCGGTCAAAATGCAGGTGGAGTCTTCCGCCAAGAGCTCACTTACTCAGCGAAGACAGGCGTCTTGACCAATGTCTTTACCGGTGCAACGTATGTCGATAACCACAAGGGAAACTTTGCCAAAGTTGGCTCCCCACGAGAGATTTTGAGCCCGGGCTGGCGCGCACCGGTCTGGTTTGAAAATTACAGCCGCTTGATAACCGATCACAAGATTCGAACACCACTGATTCGAGTATTTATCTGGACAGTGGTCTTTGCTGGATTTACAGTCCTAGGAACCTTTGGAATGGGACTTCTGCTTGCGATTGCCCTGAATCGCAAAATCAGAGGTCGTCGCGTATATCGCTCAATCTTGATTCTTCCGTATGCGATGCCGAGCGTGATGAGTATCTTGATCTGGGCCGGTATGTTCGATTCAGATTTCGGCGCAGTCAATAGCATTTTGCATACACATATTCACTGGCTCCAAAACCCCAGCTTGGCACGTGGCATTGTGCTGCTCGTCAATCTATGGTTGGGATTCCCATACTTCTATCTCATCTGCTCTGGCTCGCTCCAAGCGATTCCATCTGAATTACTAGAAGCAGCTGCAATTGATGGTGCAAATCCACGACAAGTCTTTAGAAAGATTACCTTGCCATTGCTATTGCAGATACTTTCACCATTGTTGATTGCATCTTTTGCCTTTAACTTCAATAACTTTAACTTGATTTACCTACTTACTGGTGGTGGACCAACTCAGACGCTCAACGGTGAAATAGCTGGTGCGACAGATATTCTGATCAGTTATACCTACAAGATTGCCTTCGGAAGTGCCAGCTTCCAAGATTTCGGTTTAGCTAGCGCGATCTCGGTCATCATCTTCCTCCTTGTTGCATCGCTCTCGCTCTATGGTTTGCGTAGATCTAAAGTTATGGAGACCTTCGCATGAATAAATGGATGAGGGAAAACCTCTGGCGTCACGCCGTTGCAATTTCAATCTCTTTATTTGCGCTCTTTCCACTCTATCTAGTAATTCTCTCCTCTCTTAAAACAAGTGGCAGTCTGCAGGTTGGATCATTTATCCCACATGAGATTTCATTGGATAACTTCCGCTTCCTCTTTAAATCCCCAAAAACTCCTTATCTACTCTGGTTTAAGAACTCGATTCTGATTGCATCTACTGTGGCGCTGAGCTCGGTATTCATTGGCGCAGCATCAGCATTTGCCTTTAGCCGCTTAAAGTTCAAAGGTAAGCGTCTCGGAATTCGACTTCTCCTTTTGGTACAGATGTTCCCGGCAGTGCTGGCAATTTCAGCGGTCTACATCATCATGGAGAGGGTCTACACCTTTGCGCCAAGTCTTGGCCTCGGTAGCCAAGGTGGCTTGATCCTTGTCTACTTAGGCGGATCAATGGGTGTAAATATCTGGCTACTTAAAGGATTTGTTGATTCGATTCCAGCCGAACTCGATGAGGCGGCAAAGATTGATGGCGCAAGTCCAATGCAGATCTATTGGTTGATCTTCCTTCCGCTAGCAACACCAGTACTTGCAGTCGTCTGTCTCTTAAGTTTTATCGGCACATTTAACGAATTTATTCTGGCGCGACTCTTCCTCGTTGAGATGAATGGTCGCACTATCGCTGTTGGACTTCAGCAATTTATCGGTGGGCAATATGCAACTAACTGGGGACCATTTGCCGCGGGCTCAATTCTGGCCTCAATCCCAATCGTAATTATCTTCCTCTCACTCCAGCGCTTTATCGTCAATGGTTTAACTGCTGGATCTGTTAAGGGATGATTAAAAGAAGATCAGCGCTAGCTTTATTGGTAGCGCTCTTTCTTAGCTTTACCTCCTTCTCCTTCGCAACATCTACTGCAGCACCAACTCCACGAGTTGGACTATCAAATGATTTGATTTATTTTGTGATGCCAGATCGCTATAAAGATGGCGATACAAGTAACGATAAATTGCCGGGATTTGATCCGACCAACACCGCTTTTTATCATGGTGGAGATTTGAAAGGCTTAACCGGAAATTGTTCTGCAGGAGATGACGGGCTGGCCCGAATCAAAGCGATGGGATTTACCGCTGTCTGGGTTACCCCTCTAGTCCGCCAATCTGTACCGACGGCAGTGTCAGCTGGTTATCACGGTTATTGGGGCGTTGATTTTCTTAACGTTGATCCACACCTAGGAACCAATGCAGATCTCATGGCATTTTCTGCCTGCGCCAAGAAACTTGGCTTGAAGTTGATTTTAGATATTGTCACCAACCATACGGCTGACATCATCCAATACAACGGTACAGAGGCTTACATCCCCGCTAATTGGGCGAAGCTTAAGAGCCCTAGTTGGCTCAATGATTTAAGTAATTATCACAACGTTGGCGATATGAACCATTGCTGGGGCACAGGAGATTGCACCACCTTGGGTGATTTTTATGGTCTCGATGATTTAGCAACAGAGAAACCCGTTGTTTATCAAGGGTGGGCCGATGTCTACGGACAGTGGATTCAAAAGTATGGCTTCGCAGGTTTTCGCGTGGATACGGCTAAACATGTAGATACTGAATTCTTCAAAAATTGGCAGCCGCTCATTCAAGCTAAGGCAAAAGCTGCCGGGATATCGAACTTCACAATCTTCGGCGAAGTATCGCAAGGAGCATCTTTTAATCTCATGACATATGTTCGCGAGAATAAGATTCAAACGGTCTTAGATTTTCCGTTCCAGACAAATGCTGTTTATTTTGCGGCCGGGCTCAATAATGCGGCTAACTTAAGCGATTTCTTCCTTACCGATGATTACTACACAAGCCCAACATCATCAGCCAGTAACTTGGTTACATTTTTAGGAAATCACGATATGGGCCGAGTCGGTTACATGTTAAATACCATGAAGATCCAGTCATCGGCACAATTATTGGCCCGCGACGAATTAGCTCACGCATTGATGTATTTCTCTCGAGGTATTCCAACTGTCTATTCCGGTGATGAGGTTGGAATGACCGGCACCAACAGTGGCTCTGATCAAATGGCCAGACAAGATATGTTTGCGACCAAGATTCCTGATTGGAAGACTGAGTTACGTATAGGCAGTAAACCTGTCGGAAGTGGAAATTCATTTACGCTCGCCAAAAGTAATCCGTTACCTCAGTACCTAACTCACTTGGCGCAATTGCGCACTTCAGATCCAGCACTTGCCAATAATGTGATGCAAACGAGATATGCAAAAGGTTCGGTCTACGCAATCTCGAAGAAGGATCCGGCGAACAATCGTGAATATGTAGTTGCCTTTAATAACGGTCTTAAGGCGCAAAGTATTGAGATTAATACGGCGACATCACGTGGTGGCTGGAAGCTCTTGTTAGGTAATACTGCCTATCAAAGTACCGGTACCAAGTTAAAAATTTCAGTACCAGCGCTCTCGACTATCGTATTGAAAGCTAATGAATTTATTGATGCGGTAGGTGTGACAAAGGGCAAGTTATCTGTGGCCGGAGATGATATGACGGGCTACGACCAAGTTATAGCTGGGCTGACTTCGAACGATCTCTTATCCGTTGAATTCTTTGCTAAATCTTCATCTGGAAAAATATGGCAATCTCTTGGCACTGATAGCAACGCCCCTTACAGTGTATTTATCAATCCCAAAGATTATCTGGGTCAGAATGTTGAGCTCAAAGCTGTAGCCACTAACTCGAAAGGAGCTATCTTTGAACTCCCAAGCGCACAATTCAATCTTCCCACATCATGATGGAAGCGATCTCTACGTTAGTAATTCGGCGCCGCAGATTGGTGACTCGGTAACGCTGCGCGTACGGGTTCCCAACACGTATAAATTTGCAAAGGCATTTGTTCGTCTCTATCACGATGGTGAACCCCGTACCTTTGAATTGTCAGGTGGCACCCCTGGCAAGGTCGAGACTTGGTTTACGGTAAAGATTGAAATACTTAATCTTTCTACTCTCTATAGATTTGTCTTTATCTCCGAAGGTAAATATGAATGGCTCAATGCGGCAGGATGTTTTGACCATGATGTGCACTCAAATCAGGATTTTCAGATTGTGGCGCTACCGGCATATCCAGAGTGGATTAAGTCTTCAGTCTTCTATCAAATCTTCCCGGATCGATTTGCTAAATCCGGACAGTCGCATCCGATTCCAGATTGGGCAATTCCTCGCGAGTGGAATGAACTGCCCTCAATACATAGTAAGCAGACCGGCACCGAGCTCTATAGTGGCGATCTCAAGGGTGTTGAAGAACATTTAGATTACATCTCAGATCTTGGCGTCAATGGAATCTATTTCACACCGTTCTTTCCAGCGCGATCCAACCATCGTTACGATGCCAGTAGCTTTGATCGCGTAGATCCAATCCTTGGGGGAGACTCAGCGATCTTCTCGTTAGTTGCATCTGCAAAGAAGCGCAAGATCAGATTGCTCGGAGATCTCACCTCAAATCATTGTGGTGCAGGACATCCCTGGCTGGCCAAAGCTCAGAGAGATAAGAAATCAAAAGAGCGTGGCTATTTTTACTGGGATAAATCAGTCAAACATGGCTATGTCGGCTGGTGGGGTTTAGCGTCGCTTCCCAAACTCAATTTTAATTCGTCAGCACTTCGTAACGAGATGTATGCGGGCAAGAACTCAATTGTTAAAAAATGGTTATCTCCGAAATATGGCATGGCTGGTTGGCGCATTGATGTCGGCAATATGACCGGTCGATTAGGAGCTGATGATCTCCACGATGAAGTCATGCACGGGATTCGCGCTGCGATGGATGAAGTAAAGCCTGATGCATGGCTCGTCGCCGAGAATGGTGATTTTATGGCGAGCGATCTAAATGGTTTTGGTTGGCACGGCGCTATGAATTATCAAGGTTTCATGCGACCACTGTGGAATTGGATCAATAACAATTCAAAGATTGGTGGAGGTTTTCAAGGCCTTCCCTTTGCGATGCCTAAAATTACGGGAGCTCAACTTGTATCCAGCATGAAAGAGTTCAACGCCGCAATTCCCTGGCGTAGTTTGGTCGCCAGTATGGTCCTGTTAGATTCACATGACACCGCTCGCATGCGCACTGTTGTCTCGGGAGATAAAGCTGCGCACTTAAGCGCCATCTCACTTCTGCTTACCTACCCTGGCGTGCCTTCGATTTTCGCAGGAGATGAAATCGGTCTAGAAGGAACAACCGGCGAAGATTCACGGAGAACTATCAATTGGGAAGATCGATCTGGATGGGATCTAGAATTTCATGCGGAGGTGAAGAAATTGATTGGGCTTCGTCGTTCACACGATGCACTGATCAATGGTGGGCTCCGTTGGGTAGAGGTCAAAGATGATTACCTACTCTTCTTGCGAGAATCCAAGAAAGAATCTCTGCTCATCTTTATCTCAAGAACTGGCGTTAAAGCTGATATCAATATTGCGGGGCTTGGCTATAAAGTTTCGAAGACTCTATATGGCAGAGAAGTTTCGGGAGATAAATTTAAAGTACATACAAAAGTTGCAACGCAAGCTATTTGGGAAGTTACTAGTTAAGCCAGAAGTTCAACGGTTCATGTAAATATTTAGCCCACGATCTTTCGTTATGGCCACTGCGAATAAACCGCTTACTTCGGAAGTTATCTTCGTGATAGCCACGACTTTTCATGAGTTGATCGGCAATCTGCTGAAAAGGTAAGTAGTCACGGTCGAGCCCTTTTGTTCCATGGCTCATCCAGACCTTGTATTTACTTGGAGCAGGAAGAGATGAAATAGTTCGATCAACGAGGGCTTCCCCACCAAAAGGCCAATGTGGAGATAAAGCAAGTGCGGTAGTAAATCTCTCTGAAAAATTAGCTAAGGCGTAGAGAGTCGCAAGTCCGCCCATGGAAGAGCCAATCATTGCAATCTGTTCAGCTGGAATACCTGGGGCAAGCGCTGGTACATACTCATCGAAGATGCTCGTTAAATAAGAATCTCCATGAAGCGCTTCAGGATTGAAAACTTTTTGGTACTCCGTAGGAACTGATAAACCTTCTCGAAAATATCTCTCTGGAGTTAAATCCTTTGCGCGACCCCACGGATCTGCCTTTGTGCTGCTATGCCAAATGGCGATGATAGAAGGCGGAGTTATCCCTAGCTCTTTACTTACTCGAATCGCTGATTGAGCCATTTTCCAGGTTTGTCCACGATGCGTAGAGGTACGACCATCAAAAACATTTTGGCCATCATGGGCGATGAGCAGATGAGATGCGGGCTGCTTTGGCGACCAGAATTCAACAGTTCGTCCATTGAAATCTAATCGCGATACTTCTCCGGGAACACCTCGTACTTGATATCGCTTCACCTCGTGCATAGTGCTTAAATCATGCCATGAAATCGCCATCCCGGAATATCGTCTGGTTCCGTCGAGATTTACGTATTGGCGATCATCCAGCGCTAGCTGCAGCGATGGAAGGTGCTGAAGAGATTGTTCCTGTTTTTATTCTCAATAAAGAACAGATTGCAAAAGCTGGCGAAAAACTACTGGCCTATATGGGGCAATCACTTCGCGCACTTGATCAATCTTTAGGCAATCGCTTACATATTATTGAAGGCGATGTAGTCGAAGTTTTGCAAGAGTTGATCGCACTCTATGACGTCAATGAAGTGCATATCTCTGCAGAGTACGAACGTTACGGTGCAGCGCGCGATGCCAAAGTTGAAGCTGCTGGTATCACATTAGTGCGCACCGGAAGCCCCTATGCAGTTGCTCCGGGTCGAGTTGTAAAACCAAGTGATGCAACGCCATACAAGGTCTACACACCTTTCTATAAAGGATGGTGTGCACATGGCTGGCGTGCACCAGCAAAGACTCCTAAGGAGATCAAGGCTGCGCAACCTCCAGATAAGTACAGAGCATTTCCTGATTTTCCAACGCCTGCCGGGACCACCATTATTGAAGCCGGTGAAGCCGCAGCTCTGGCACGCTTTAAGGAATTTACTAAAAAAGGTCTCGATAGTTATGACGAGAATCGAAACTTTGCCGGTATCGATGGCACTTCAAAGATGAGCACCTATCTCAAATTTGGAGAGATCCATCCACGGACTTTGTTGCAGGGTTTAGGTGAGAGCAAGGCGCACGACACATTCCGTAAAGAGATTGCGTGGCGTGAATTTTATGCCGATGTTCTCTTCCATAATCCACATACAGATTACGAGTATTACGCACCAAAATTTAAAGAGATGCGTTATGACCAGCCGGGAGCTCAATTTAAAGCGTGGTGCGAAGGAAAGACTGGCTATCCATTTGTCGATGCCGCAATGCGCCAGTTAGTTGTCGAAGGTTGGATGCATAACCGCACGCGTATGGTGGTCGCCTCATTTTTGGTCAAGGATCTCCATCTTGAGTGGCAGCTCGGTGAGCGATTCTTTGCGCAACATCTCGTTGATTATGACGTCGCATCAAATGCCCATGGCTGGCAATGGACTGCCGGAACCGGAACAGATGCCTCACCGTATTACCGAGTCTTCAATCCAATCGAACAAGGTCGACGTTTTGATGAGAACGGTGATTACATCCGTAAATATGTTCCGGAGTTGGCGCATCTTGGCGCTTCAGAAATCCACGAGCCTTGGCTTTTCCTCGACGGATATTCGCATGGGTATGCAGAACGGATTGTGGACCACGCAATCGAGCGGATCGAATCGCTTGAGCGCTTAAAAGAGATTAAGGCCGAGAAGCCTGAACAACCCCCACGCCGCTCTTCTTAGCTTCATACATAGCGGCATCTGCACGTTCCAATAAATCTCCTTCACCATCATTATGAACATGGCCGATGCTGACTCCAATGGAAATTGAAATTCCCCGAACATGTATTGGATACGAGAGCGTTGCTTGTAGTGCGTAAGCCGCTTCAAGCGTTCTTTCGTAACTTCCATTTATCAGTACACCGAATTCATCACCGCCCAAGCGCGCTAATACCGCACCTGTGGGAAGTGAACGACTAAAGCGAGATGCCACATGTTGCAATACCTCATTTCCCATCTCATGACCGTATTGATCATTGACGGGTTTAAAGTGATTGAGATCGAGAAGTAATAAGGCGCCTTCTGTCTTTGAGAAAGTTGCCAGCTCAGCAATCAACCTTCTGCGATTTGGCAACCCGGTCAATTCATCTGTGCGGGCGAGGACTTTCTCCTCGCCAAGATTGCGGGCCTGCCTAATAACAATCGACATGCGAATGAAGGCAAGAAAGAGTGTGGCAATAGTTGGCGCGACGATATAGACCGGAAAGATTCCCGGACGTAGTGAGATCAAGGCAAGTAAGGTCGGGCTCATAAAGATTGAGAGCGCGATAAAGACCGGATGAATCACGACTGTGCGCTCAGTTGGACTCTGTCCTAACCAAAGCGATTGGGCAATCACCACAATTCCAATGAGCCAGCCATCATCTGAGAGTTGTCCAAATCTGTAGCTTTGATTGAGCGCCAACCAGAGATAGATAAGATCAGATGTTGAGAAGAGTGCGATACCCAGAAAGAGCGAAAATGCGCGAGCATGTAATCGGTGCGTTACCAGCGCAATAGATGCAATAACAAGTAGTAAGAGATCGCAGATCGGAAAGAGCAAAGAGAAGAATTGATCAGCGAGATTGCTGACATTGTGCGGAAATATGCGCGAGAGAAAGAGCGCTGTGGCAATCGATGAGATACCGAGCCCAAAAATTGCCGAATCAAGGAGCTCAATCGGATTAAGTCTTCGGCCCCGGTTGAGTAGACGTGGAATCGCAATCAGCGCTAACGGGTAGAAGAGCGTGTAGCTCAACTGTGCCAAAAGCTGCATGCTAGGCGGAATGGCATAAAAGTCGCCATAACTGTTGAGAGTGGATCCAACTCCCCAGAAAGTAATCGCCAGCGAAATAGTCGCGACTGCAATGGGATCGTTACTCAATGGCGATTGAGTGATTGCAATAATCGAAAAGATCCAAATTGCGTTATAGAGAATCAGATCAAGGGCTAGCGACTTTGAATCTATAAAAGATTTCGATAGTAGATGGAGAGCTAGGAGGCCAACCGGCAACCAGCGCAAGACCTTGTACATATAGGAATTAAATAAGTAAGGCTTCCACCTATAAATAGGGGAAGCCTTACTTCTAAGAGCTAGTTACTTGAATTAGAAGCCCTTGGCGCACAAGAGTGCTGATGAAGCCTTTGCATCATCTGCGCTCGTCTTGAGTTGTCCTGGAGCGCTTACCAGCAAAGCCTTCTTAGCTTCAAGATCCTTGACCTGTGTTGCAAGCTTGGTCTTTGCACCGCTGAGAACAAGGACCGCATTAGCAAGTTTGGAAATTGCGCCAGCGAGTTTCTGCTTATCAGCCGCGACAGTTGAGGCATTCATCGTTGCTTGGAATTGAGTTACTTGAGCACGGGCTTTATCGAGAGCCGCAGATGTGCTGGCAAGAGCCGCAGTTGCCGTCGCGTATTCGGTATCAAGTGCCGCTGTTTGATCGGCGACATTTGTGAGGTCTGCTTGTGCCTTCACTGCTGCCTGGTACTGGCTGACAGCGGTAAGGCACTCAACTGAGAGCCAAGTAAGCTTTGAATTCTTCACAAGAGCATTCTTTGCGCACTTGTACTTATAGCCAGAAACAGTAGTTGTCGCATTGACCTTGGTGCAGGCCACGCCATTGCTGATCTTTGCAGCAGCTGATGCTGGAACTGCAGAGATACCGCCGGCGATAAGAACCGCAGTTACAAGAGAGATTGATACTTTGCGAAACATTTTTCCTCCAAAAGATATGTCACTATGGTATCTATCGAATCTCGTAAATTGAGCGTAACTGGGCGGTAGCGCCATTGAATTTCATGTGAATTAGCACTGTTATCTGTCCTGTATGATTAACCCATCGAAGCATCCTGCATCGATGTACTTCCCCCCAAAGTGCGCCACATGGCCACTTACTTGCGAGTCTTATCAAGACCCTGATGGCGCTGGTTTAACCAGCACAGGCCATCTAACCGAGACGCGCTTGTCGTCTCGATTGGTGTCTATTTTCATGTCTCTACAAACACGTACCGCTGCGCCCGGAAAAGCTCGTCGCGCTGCCAAAGGTAAACCCCGCCATACAACTGCTCAGAAGGCTGCTCGCAAAGCAGTCGTCGCAAAGCCTGCTGCTCGCGGAAGCGCAAAGCGCTCTGCACCTGTAAAGGAAGCAGCATCAGCTGCAGCAAGAACAACAGCGAAGACCACTCGATATTCAGATCGCGAGACAACAAGTAAGAAGGAAGTCCGTCTTGCAGATCGCTCCAAACTTCGTGCGCAACGTTTCCAAGAGCGCACTGCATCAAAGTCAAAGAACATCGAAGGCGCTCCCAAGGGCAATCCAAAGCAGAGTCGTGAAGAGCGCACCTTTGAAAAGCCAAAGAGAGCCTTTAAGCCAGTTGGCGATAAGCCAGCAACTAAGCCACAGTCACGCGCTGCAAAATTTATTGCAGATCGCACTGAACGTTCTGCCCGCCCATTCCGCCCAGAGCGTTTAGAGCGCCCCGTAAAGTCTGACGTTCGTCCAACAACACGTCGCGAAGCGGTCAAGGCGAAGGTTGCACATACAGATGACGGCCGTCCCAACTTTATTCCGCAGAAGCGCGAAAAATATAATCCAGCTGCACCTCAGTCGGCTGCACAGCGTCGTGGAGATTCACCGCGTACACCTGCAAAGCCACCGCGCGATCGCCGCAACGATTCCCGTAATGAATCTCCGGCGTATGCACGCGATGATTTCCGTGCATCAAAGACACATAACAAGGCAGCGGTCGATTTCGGCGCTGATGATAATTACATTTCAGTGAACTTGGCAGATGCAAATCTTGTAGAAGCGACGCCACTTACTGAAGTAACAACAACATTTCGCGATCTTGGTATTGCACCAGCGCTCGCAAATGCACTCAATGCACAAGGTATTACACATCCATTCCCAATCCAGATTGCAACACTTCCAGATGCACTCGCTGGACATGACATCTTGGGCCGTGGTCAGACTGGTTCAGGAAAGACTCTGGCATTTAGCCTTGCACTCCTTACAAATATTTCAGATAAGGTCGCGCGCCCACATAAGCCGCTGGCACTTATCTTGACCCCTACTCGCGAACTCGCGCAGCAGATCGATGAAGTTCTCCGTCCATTAGCACGCGCAGTAGGACATGAATCAGTAGTGATTGCTGGCGGAATGCCATATGCAAAGCAGATCACTGCAATGCGTAAGGCAACTGCAATCTTGGTTGCTACCCCTGGTCGCTTAATTGACTTGCTCAATAAGAATGAAGTTCAACTCGATCAACTGCAGATCACAGTTCTTGATGAAGCAGATCAGATGGCAGATATGGGCTTCCTTCCAGTTGTGAAGGAAATCCTTGATCAGGCGCATCTTGATGGCCAGCGTCTCTTGTTCTCAGCAACTCTCGATCGCGGTGTTGATTCACTCGTTCGTCAGTACCTCAAGAACCCAAAGACTCACTCATTGCAGAATGATCGCGCCTCAGTTTCCACAATGGAGCACCATGTTCTTCAGATGCACCCTGGCGATAAAGATGACATCACATCGCAGATTGCTGCACGTAATGGAAAGACCATCCTCTTCGTAAAGACTCAGCGCGGTGCAGATCGTTTGGCTGACAAGCTTGCCAATGCTGGTGTTCCAGTAGGTGCGCTGCATGGTGGAAAGTCACAGGCAGTTCGTACTCGCACCCTTGCGCTCTTCAAGGAGCAAGAGAACTCAGCGCTCGTTGCAACAGATGTTGCAGCACGCGGAATCCACGTTGATGGAATCTCACTCGTTGTGCACGTCGATCTTCCACAAGATCACAAGGATTACCTACACCGCTCAGGTCGTACAGCTCGCGCTGGCGAATCAGGCACCGTTGTTACCTTGTCATCATCAAAGAATCAACGTGCAGTATCTGGTCTTCTCTCACGCGCAGGTGTGACACCGAAGTTCCACGATGTGCGTCCACTCGATGAGAAATTGATGGTCATTACTGGTGCGCAAGAGCCATCAGGAGTGCCATATGTTCCGCCAGTTATGGAGCGCAAATCATCACAAGGTGGTTCACGTTCAGGTGGCGCAAATCGTCGCGGTGGTTCAGGTAAGTCTGGCGGATACCGTGGTGGCAATAGCCGCCGTGGCCGTTAATAACTTTTAGTTAATTAACGCTGCTTCTTACGAACATTCATTCCGATCTGGCGTACAAATTTTCTTGGCACAGTTGAGATAACTGCAACCAGTAATTTGTATTGCCAGCCAGGAATGCTCACTGGCTTATTTGCCTTAGCATCTTTCCATGATTGAGCCACAAGTTTGTCAGAGTTGAGCCACATAAATTGTGGCAAGCTGCCCATCTTCATCCGTCCGCGTTCATGAAATTCTGTGCGTGTAAAACCCGGGCAGAGCGCAGAGACCTTCACTCCACTTGTCGCAAGTTCGGTATTTAGCGATTCAGATAGAACTGTCAGATAAGACTTGGAAGCGCTATATGTTCCACCTGCAATGAAGCTGGCAACGGATGAAACATTGATAATGGTTCCAGATTTACGTGTCTTCATTCCTGGAATGATGGTGTGCATCAATCGCATCGGTGTACGTACCAAGACATCAAACATCTGTTGCTCGGCAACTAAATCACTGGCGCTAAATGCCTTATTTATGCCAAAGCCAGCATTATTAATCAGAACTTCAATTTCATAAGTACTGATGTAATCCTCAACGGCACGGCAACCTTCAATAGTTGAAAGATCTGCAGGCAAGACGAAAGTCTGCACACCATACTTTTCGCGTAAGCCCGCTGCGCGTTCATGAAGCCGAGCTTCATCACGTGCAACAAGTGCGATGTTGTAACCCTTAGATGCTAAAAGTCGTGTGAAGCTCTCGCCAATGCCGGCTGTTGCCCCTGTTACCAATGCCCATTGCGCCATTTATGCCACGATTCCCTTTGGTTCCTCTTCGCGAATATGCCAGGAAGATCCGTACTCGGCAATTAAATCAAGGAAAGGTTGTGCTGGGAACCACTCAGGACCTGAAATTCCTGCTGGTTTCCATGATCCGTTATCAATAAGTTCCATTGCAATAAGAGGATTAATAGCGGTCTGCCAAACAACGGCTTGATTTCCATAGTTCTTCATCGACCATTCATTATCAACAACGTTATAGATATAGACAGCCTTTGGTTTACCTGCTTTATCCAGCCCCTTAACTAAAGTGCCTGCACATGTTTTTCCGTGCATCTTGTCGCCCAGGGTTGCAGGATCTGGAAGTAGTGAAGCCAGTAAGTCACGAGGTGAAACTTCAACGCCTTGCACCGAGACCTTCTCTTTCTTATCCAATCCAAGTGTGTGGATAGTTTTGAGAGTCTCGATAAATTGCGCGCCAAGTCCATACTTAAAGCGAACTTCTTTCGCCTTTACCTTCATGGGAATTAGTACGGCTTCCTCATGTTCAACATTGACACATTCAACTGGTCCAATGCCATCTGGGAAATCGTAAGTCTCAAGTTCGCTAAAGGGCTCTGTTGTATACCAACCGCGATCAGCGTTCCAAATCAGTGGGGGATTAAGACACTCTTCGATCGTTGTCCAGATAGAAAACGATGGAGCAAAGTCGTAACCATCTACGGTGAGGTTAGAACCATCCATCACTGCTAAGTAATCAATCCGTGAGAAGAGTTCATCTTCGGCATAACGTGCAAAGACATCACTCATACCTGGCTCGATACCCATGCCGACGACGGCGTAGTTGCCATTCTTTGACCAAATATCTGCGCGAGCAAATTGCTCATCACCTAATTTGATTCCTGGCTTAGTAAATGGATCTTCAGAGTGTGCAATAGATAGGGACATCGCCATATCCATGTAATTAACTTTCTCTTCTTCACATGCTAAAAAGATGGGCATAACAAAACGCGGATCTACCGCGTTGACGACAATATCTGGAGCAGCCTTACGAATGAGAGCGCGGATATCGTTCACATCAGAGGCATCCACCTCCAGCGCCGAGAAACGTGAATCATTGACTTTTGCTACGGCTGCTTGTGCACGTGACAGACTGCGATCGGCAACGACCATTGATGAAATAAATGGTCTACGGGATGCGATATTTACGATTGCACTGCCAACTCCGCCTGCGCCGATAACGAGCGCTTTCATGGGTGGCCTTTCATTCTTGCTTACATGCGCTTGAAATAAGCGCGTTAAAGGAAGGCTATCTCTACCGATAACCTTTGCCAAGTAACTTCACTGTTGAAGTGCCCACGTCCCCGTAGCTCAGTGGATAGAGCAACCGCCTCCTAAGCGGTAGGTCGCAGGTTCAACTCCCGCCGGGGACACCATTTACCAATTAAGTATTAGGCAAATACAACTGTGCGATGGCCGACGATAAAGATGCGATCTTCGGCATACAACTTCACTGCGCGCGCAAGAACGCGGCGTTCGATATCGCGGCCAAGAGCAATCATTTCCTCAGGTGTTGCTGAGTGGCTTACGTGTGCAACATCTTGTTCAATGATTGGACCTTCATCTAGATCAGCAGTGACAAAGTGCGCAGTTGCACCAATGATCTTTACGCCGCGATCGTGAGCCTGGTGATAAGGCTTGGCACCTTTAAAACCTGGCAAGAATGAGTGATGGATGTTAATGATCTTTCCCGGCATTGCAGCGGTAAATGTTGCAGAGAGAATTTGCATGTAGCGAGCAAGTACTACGAAATCGATCTTGAGTTCGGCAATCTTTGCCAGCACTACTCTCTCTTGTTCAGCTTTATTCTCTTGTGTGACAGGGAGATAGAGAAATGGAATTCCATGAGATTCAACGAGAGAATTGAGCTCTTCACGGTTGGAGATAACAAGCGGGATTTCGATAGGGAGTTCGCCGAGTTCGAGCAGATACATCAAGTCACGGAGGCAGTGGCTCTCTTTGGTCACCAAGATCAGTGCACGAGGCTTTTGAGCAGTGGGGCGAATATGTAGCGCTGGGGAGAATTTTCCAAGACCGTCGTTCAAACTCTTCTGAGCCGCATCAATTCCTTGCGATGTCTCGAAGCGAGTGCGCATAACAAAGGTCTTTGTTGTGGGATCTGTAAACTGCTGATTCTCGATGATGTTGCCGCCGCAATGAAGGACAGCGGTCGTCATCGCGTGAACGATGCCTGGCTGATCAGCACATTGCAGGGAAGCGATGAGATCCATGCGCAAAGTTTAAAGGGAACTAGTGCGTAATCGTAAATCGCTGCAGAAACGCTGGAGCCCACCAGTTGCGTTCTCCAAAGAGACGCATCAAGGCGGGAACCAGAAGTGCTCGCACAATTGTTGCATCGAGCATTACGGCAAGTGCAACACCAAATCCCATCGATTTAATCGAGGTAACCCCACTTGTAATAAATGCGGCGAAGACAACTGCCAACAACACTGCGGCTGCAGTAATGATGCGTGCAGAACGCTGTAAGCCAGTTGCCACGGATTCAATATTGGATTTACCAGCCATATGTTCTTCACGGATACGCGATAGCAAGAAGAGCTCGTAATCCATTGATAGTCCGAAGACAACAACAGAGATCAAGATAACGATTGAGGTATCGAGAGTTCCGGTCAAGGTGAATGAGCCAACCAACCATTGCATATGGCCATCAATAAATACCCACGTGAGCGCACCCATAGTTGCTGCAAGTGATAAGAAGTTAAGTAGCACTGCCTTAATCGGCAAGATAATTGAACCTGTAAAGATAAAGATCAAGACAAGAACGCTAAGCGCAATCCAGCCGAGAGCCCATGGCAACGTATGTGCAATGCCATCTTGCGAATCTGTGTAATCAGCAGCGACGCCTCCCACAAGAGTTCCGGCCGGAGCTTTCACTGCCCGAATCTCATGAATCATCTTCTGTGCTTCTGGGGTACGAGGCAACATTGATTCGTAAGCAACGAGGCGAATATCTGAACCATATGTCTGTGGTGGAGTGACAGCAACAACGCCATTGACCTTCGCTACATCAGCTGAGTAAGCAGCAACCTCGCCTTCCTTACCGACGCCGTTCTTCACAATAATTTCAATGGGGTTACCGGTCTGACCGGAAAAACGTGAAGCTTGCAGCGCTGTGGCAATTGCAGCGGGGTTGCTTGCCGGCAACATACGCGAATCACCTTGTGAAAATGCGATGTTCTTCAGTGGTGCGGCAAATATTCCTAAGACAATCAGCGCTAGGAGAACAACTGCGACAGGACGCTTCATCACAGTTCGTGCAGTGTGCGCCCAACGTCCATCTTCCTTTGGTGTAATCGCTGAACGACGGATCACACCTTTATCAACCTTTGGACCCACTAAAGCGAGAATTGGTGGCAGTCCAAAGAGCGCACCTGCAACTGCGAGTGCAACAACAGATGTACCTGCATAACCAAATGATTTAAGGAATGGAAGCGGGAAGAAGGTGAGCGAGAGAAGAGTGACAAAGACTGTTAATCCAGAGTAGAAGACAGTTTTACCGGCAGTCTTTAAGGTAGTAATCAGAGAATCTTCAACGCTATTTCCATGATGAAGTTCTTCGCGGAAGCGGTTGACCATCAAGAGTGCGTAATCGATGCCCAGTCCAAGGCCCATTCCTGTCGTCAGATTAAGAGCATAGATACTGACAGTCGTGAGGAGCGAGATCAGGTAGAGGATAAAGAAGGCACCGAGAATTGCCGCAACTCCAACTACGAGTGGCATCGCAGAAGCAGCAAGCGCTCCGAAGACAAAAGCGAGCAGTATGAATGTCAGCGGAATTGAGATTGCCTCAGAGATACTTAAATCTTTAGAAATTTTCTGAGTAATTGCATTTCCAACAACACCTACGCCACCGGCATAGAGAGTAAAGCCATCGACTTTTCCATCGTAGCGTTTTTGCAGCGCTGCGCCGAGCTTGGAGCTTTCCGGTGAGAATGCTTCGCCTTTTCCATACACAAGAATGTATGCAGCTTTACCATCTGTTGATTTCAGAGATGCCGGTTGACCAGAACTCCAATAAGAGAGCGTCTTGGTAACTCCTGGCTCCTTGGCAATCTTTGCTTCGAGAGCCAGAGCTCTTTGCGCAACCGCTGGATCAGAGACATCGGTCTGTCCCGCATCGACAGCTATTGCAACTGTTGGATCGTTAATCTTGAGCGTCTTATGAATGTAGTTATAGACCTGATACGAGTCGCTCTTCGGGTTTGAATATCCGCCTGAATCAAGACGGCTGAAGACTAAAGAACCAACTCCGCCTGCAGCGAGGATTCCGACAATAAAGAAGATGACTGCGGCCTTGCGGCGGCGATACATAAGATGGCCAAGTTTCTCGAACATAGGGGTAAGTATGTAGGATTGAATTCACTACATCACAATTGACAGAGGCGAGGATTACGCATGAGCGATGTGTTTCCTGCAACAACTGATGATGAACGCGATCCTCGTGAAGACCAGAGCGAAGATAAAAAACGCGAAGCAGAAATTAAAGGGGATAAACCCCCTCACCACGACTAACTCTTACTCTGAAGCAGGTGCAGGTTTCGCTGCAGAATCAGTCTTATAGAAACCAGATCCCTTAAATACAACACCTACATTGGAATAGACCTTCCGAACTTCGCCCTTGCATACCGGGCACTCAGTCAAAGGATTTTCTGAAAAGGTCTGAAAGGCTTCGAAAGCGTGGTCGCACGCGGTACATGCATATTGATACGTAGGCACAATGTGACCTTTCTCTTGAAGTATCTCGGATTCTCTCTTTGCCTAAGTCTAAAGAGGTGAGACGATAGGCGCGAATCGGTAGCTATTTGAGCACGGGGGAAATGATGAGAATAAGGCGGATCGCAGTTGCGATCATGGGACTTCTATTAATTGGAATGTCACCCGCCGTGGCAAACACCCTGGTTGCAACAACTCCTGTCGTAGGTTCAACAATCCAGAGCGCTCCCAGCGCCATCACCATCACGACTCAACTCGCACTGATGGATACCGGTAACGATGTCAGCGTTACCGATCCGACTGGTGTTCGCGTCGATGATGGTGCGCTGACAATCGATGGCGTTAATGCAGTTATTGGCCTGAAACAGCTAGTGAAAACTGGCGTCTATACAGTTCATTACTCATTGCTCGCCGAAAATGATGCGCCCTTTGTCGGCACATTCACATTTAATTTCGCCGAACCAACTGTGATTGCTACTGCGGCACCGCAGACAACTGCAATGCCAAGACCATCAGGAAATAATCTGGGAACAACAATCTTTGTCCTTGGTCTACTTGCGGCAGCGATAGTTGTTACGGTCGCTCTCTCGCTCTATGCACGAAAGCTCTATAGGGATCGATGAATTCTCTGTCAGGATATCTGACTGATGTTGTCCCTGTACTGCGCGCTCTCGGTACTTTCAACAAGTCACTCTCTTTCTTCGCCGCCTTTAGCCTCATAGGCGTCTTGCTCGCACTTTCATTTTTGCTCATAGAAAAAGATGGAAAGCTACAAGAGAGCGCGCTGCGATTACGGAAAAGCGGCTTGTTATTAGCTGGAACCTGGTTAGTGACCAGCGCATTTCAAATACTTCTGACGTTGGCAAATATTTTGGGTACAACTCTGAGTGTGGCGCTTGATCCAACCACGCTACGTTCATTTGTGACGCAAGTTGATCTCGGTAAATTCATGCTCTTTCAAACCCTCGCGATTGCCGTTGTCTTAGCCTCACTCAATTTTGTGCGAACAGTTTTACCGAGCATTCTCTTATTGGGCCTATCGCTGCTGGCCTTGGTTGCCCCCGTCTTTCAAAGCCACAGCGCTTCGGGTGGTTCACATGCGCTTGCGATTGGTTCGCTGGTCGTTCACGTAACTGCTTTATCGCTATGGGTAGGTGGAGTATTTGCCATCGTTGCTTTAGATGAACCGGATCGACGGATTGCGCTACCTCGCTTTAGCCAATTAGCTTTATGGGCAGCGATTGCAGTTGTTATCAGCGGCGTTGCAAACGCCTGGGCAAGAATGGATTTCACATCCGCCTGGACAACTCTGTACGCACAAATAGTGCTAGCCAAAGTAGCGCTCACTGCAGTTCTGATCTTTATTGGTTATCGCAATCGCAGAGCGCTGCAAGCTGGCGATAAAACTGGATGGAGTCTGCTTTCGCGCGTAATTTTTATTGAGGCCTTGCTGATGGGTCTAGTTACAGTGTTAGGAAGTTGGCTCTCTACAACGCAACCGCCAACTGGCAAGAACCAACCATTTAATGCGGCGCTGAGCGTTGTTGGAATTACGACTCCGGCCGCCCCAACATTTTCTAGATTACTTGTTCTCTATAACGCAGATGCTCTGATGCTTGGAATTCTCATCACTCTTGTTGCGCTCTATGTAAAGGGAGTTTCGATTCTTAAAAAGCGCGGAGATGCATGGCCGGTCGGTCGAACTATCGCATTTGCTTGTGGGATTGCGGCAATTGATTTTGCAACAAGTGGTGGTCTTGGTATCTACGCACTCTTCTCATTCCAGTATCACATGATTGCGCATATGGTCTTAGGAATGGTTGCGCCGATTGGCTTGGTACTTGGTGCACCTATTACCTTGGCGCTACGTACATTGCCACAGGGTCGTACTCCAGATGAACGAGGAGTGCGCGGCACGCTCATTGCAATTCTCCATTCGCGTTACTCAGTAATACTCACAAATCCATTGACGGCACTTGCCATCTTTGATGGCTCTCTCTTTGTACTTTATTTCACCAATTTATTTGGCAATTTGATGCAATCACATGCCGGACATTTCTTTATGAATATCCACTTCCTCTTAGCAGGGTTCCTTTTCTTCAACGTCATCATCGGAATTGATCCCAATCCTCGTAAAGTGCCGCATCTAGTTCGTATCGTGATTCTCTTTGCCGCCATGAGCATCCATGCATTCTTTGCAATTGCCCTACTTGCAACAACAACGTTGATTGATGGTGGGTTTTATGGCTCGCTTAAAACTCCGTGGCTGGGCAACTTACTAGCAGATCAACATGCTGCGGGGTCTATCGCCTGGGCGATGGGAGAAGTTCCGATTATCTTGGCTCTGATTGCCACCTTTATTCAGTGGATGCGCGACGACAGTCGTGAAGCAAAGCGCATCGATCGCAATGAAGCCCGCATGGCAGCGATGGGTGAGCCTGATGATTTAGCGCAATACAATAATTATCTCAATCAGCTGCACCAACGCGATCAAAGGAATACTTCAGAATGAGCCTTGAAGATATCTTCACTCTCCCTTCCGAATATAACGATCTGCGTGACAGCGTTCGCTCACTCTCTGAAAATGAAATAGCACCGCACGCACATGCAGTTGATGAAGATCATCGTTACCCACAAGAAGCACATAATGCGCTGGTTAAAGCAGGTCTCTTTGCAGCGCATGTGCCAACTGAATTCGGTGGCGATGGTGCAGATGCACTTGCAGCATGCATCATCATCGAAGAAGTCGCGCGTGTATGTGGTTCAGCTTCACTTATTCCAGCGGTGAATAAATTAGGTTCACTTCCGTTGATCTTGAGCGGTAACACTGAGCAGAAAGAACGCTGGCTGCGCCCGCTTACCAAAGGTAAAGGCTTCTCCTACTGCTTATCCGAATCTGAAGCCGGGTCTGATGCCTCAGCGTTAAAGACAAAGGCAGAGCGAAAAGGTGATGGTTGGGTTATTAATGGAAGTAAGAAGTGGATCTCTAACGCCGGAGAATCTGAGTTTTATACCGTCATCGCTCAAACAGATCCATCACTCGGTTCGAAAGGCATAACTGCCTTCGTTATTGAAAAATCTGATTCGGGTGTCTCATTTGGTGCACCAGAGAAGAAGATGGGCTTTCGAGGTTCACCTACCCGCGAGGTCTATTTTGACAATGTAACGGTCGGAGATGACCGCCGCATCAGCGAGATAGGAAAAGGTTTCGCCCTTGCTATGGATACGCTCGATCACACTCGCATCACTATTGCGGCACAAGCACTTGGCTTGGCGCAAGGTGCTCTAGATACTGCAAAGAAATATGCACACGAGCGCAAACAGTTCGGTAAAGAGATCTTTGATTTCCAAGGCGTGCAATTTATGTTGGCAGATATGGCTATTGCTGTTGAAACTGCGCGACAGATTACCTATGCAGCAGCGGCAAAGAGCGAACGTGGCGATAAAGATCTCAAATTCTTCTCAGCAGTGAGCAAGACCTATGCCACAGATGTGGCAATGAAGGTAACAACTGATGCAGTGCAAATTCTCGGTGGCTATGGCTATGTATCTGATTATCCAGTGGAGCGAATGATGCGCGATGCAAAGCTGACGCAGATTTACGAAGGCACAAATCAGATTCAACGAATCGTTATTGCGCGCAACCTTCCGTAATTAGGCGTTAAAGCGAAGCACTAAATCTGGTGTGGCAGCTGCATGCAAAGGAATATCCCAAGGCTCGCGCGGTAAATTTGTACCTGAAATCTCCTCGGGATGGATAAGTCCAATACTCCAGGCGCTGAGTTGAACGAGTGCGCGGTCGTAGTAACCTCCGCCTTGTCCTAGGCGATAACCGCTTCTATCTATTCGTAGCGCAGGAACTACGATCACATTAATAGTTGAAAGGCTAGTGATTGCGACTCCGGTAGGTTCACGAAGCTTCTTCTTCTGTTGTAGCGCCCCATCATCACCGTTCCATTGAACCCACTCGAGATCTTCACCGCTGATGCGAGGAAGAAGTAGAGTCTTACCCGCTTTGATCAGTGCGCGATTGAGTTGCTCTGTATTTGGTTCATCTCCATAAGAGATATAACTCGCGATGGTTTCGGCCTGGAGAAATTCTGGTGAGGTCGCGAGATATTCAAAGCTATGTTCGATGTAACGCTCATTACGTTCTCGGCGGTAGCGAGTGCGAAGTGAACTCTTTTCTTCGCTGATACCCATGTAAATCCCCTAGAAGTAACTCGTCTGGAAGTAAGGTTAGTGATTATGTCAGAACGTGTGCGCGTAGATGAAGTACTTACCTCTCTCTTAGATCTGTGCCGCCCACTCGAACCATTTGATATGCCGCTACTTGATGCGCACGACGCAACCCTTGCGGAAGATATTTATGCTGGCGAAAGACTTGTCATGAAAGCTGGCAGCCGAATTCGCTCTACTCAGATTGGCCTCGCAGCATCTATCGGACTTGATCATCTGCCAACTCGGCCACACCCTCGCGTAGTCGTAATTTCAGCTGGACCAGATCTAGTTGAACCTGGAGTACCTCTTCAGCACGATGAAGAGTATGAAACTAATTCCTGGCTGCTCACAACAGCGGTGCGAGAAGTTGGTGCCGTTGCCTATCGCGTGCACTCAATCCCTGATGATGAATCACAATTACAGAGTGTGATTGAAGATCAATTAGTTCGCGCAGACCTCATCATCATTAGTGGCGAACGTAATGATGATTCATTTGATTTGATTACTCGCACCCTGGAAAAAATAGGCGAGATCACTACAGTTGAAATAGCTATCGAATCCAGCGGTCGCCATAACTATGGAGTGATTGGCCCTGATAAGACTCCTGTGGTGACACTTCCGGGAGATCCGATCTCTGCCTACATCTCCTTTGAATTACTGGTGCGACCAATGATTCGCACCATGTTAGGCACAGCAAATATTCATCGCCCATCAATTAAGGCAAAGCTGGAGAAAGCACTGACATCTTCTGGCGGAGAACGTTCATTTGTTCGGGCAATTTTGAGCGAAGATGGAAAGTCAGTTCTTCCGCTTGCTTCACAAGATGAACAGGCGACACTCTCTGATGCAAATTCATTTATTGCAGTACCTGAAGGTGAGACCAATCTTCCGACAGGTGCGCAAGTAACTGTCGTAGTTCTTGAACGTCGATACCTCTGATACCTCATTATGGATAAGTGGCCCATCGTTTTACTCGGCGATGAGATCACTCTGCGACCAGCACGTCTGCGCGATCGTGGAAAGTGGAACCAAGTCAGAGCGGAGAATAGAGAGTGGCTTACTCCATGGGAGGCCACACTTCCGCAACTTCCCTTTGGCTCTCCTGCTGCTGAGAATCAAGGTGAACGTCCAACGTTTTATCAGATGGTTCGCTCACTTAATCATGAAGCAAGAGCCGGCCGCTCTTATTCATTCCTCATATGGAGTGGAGCAAATCTGGTTGGTCAGGTAACGATGGGTGGAGTTATGTATGGCGCACTTCGCGGTGCCCACATCGGATATTGGATTGATCGCAACTTCGCCAATAAGGGGTTGACCACACAAGCAGTGAAGTTGGTATCGGGCTTTGGCTTTGCGGAGTTAGGGCTACATCGGATTGAAATCAATGTGCGCCCTGAGAATGGAGCTTCCTGCAGAGTTGCTGAGAAAGCGGGCTTCATCATGGAGGGGCAACGGAAAGCTTTTCTGCATATTGATGGAGCGTGGAGAGATCACATCTGCTTCGTTAAGAACAATGAATTAATTCAGTAAACCCCCCTTGAAATCCACAGGGTTACGGTGGTGCCCCTCTAACCTTTACCCATCATGGCGTCGGGAATCATTTATCTAGCAATCATCGGGATGTGGGTTGCCTATTTCCTGCCTCGCTGGGTGCACAACAAGAATGAATTCTCCGGAAAGAGCGTCGAACGTTATAAGAGCGCACTTCGTGTAGTTGCAAGCACAACTCCAGGAGCAGTTATCGGAAGCGGTGTCATCTATACCGATGTTGATCGCGCTGGTCGCGTTGCTCAACAACTCATGCGACGCAGAATCATCGTTACCCTCATTATTACTTCCCTCATTCTCACAACGGTAGGTGCGGCAATGCAAACATTTTCCTATATCGCAATCGCAATTCCTGTCACTGCAGGAATTATCTATATTGCTCAAGTTCGCCGACAGGTAAATGGAGAGCGAATTCAACGCCGCCGCGTCGATCAACTCCATCGCACCACCGAAGGTGTCTCGCATACCAACTTGGCAGATGTTGTTGCCGCAAAGACTCATTCTCACGTTGTGGTGAATCAAGATCACTGGGTACCACTTTCAGAACGCGAACTCACTGGTGTCACACTTCTTCCAAAAGGAACTGCGCAATCGCGAGCTGAGTGGCAACCAAATGAGATTCCAGTTCCAACATATGTCAACGCTCCAAAGGCAGTTGCTTCCAAGCGCGTGATTGATTTAACGGAACCTGGTAAATGGACCGAGGAACAACAGCGCATTGAACGCGAAGCACTTGCTGCAGCAGCTCCATCACGCGATGAGATATTTGATCAACAGTTGGCAGATGAAGCGGTAGAACGCTTACGAGCCATGCGCGCTGTAAACGAATAACCTTAAATCCAGTTGGTAAACCACATTCTGGCGTGCCAGGCATCGTAGGTCATGAGGTCGCCTAAGTAGAGCGGCAAGAAGTAGATGAAGTTCACTGCAATAAGTACGAGTAAAGAGATGACTACGATCTCACCTGTCTTTCCATAGCTGCTCATAATGGAGCGGGCGCAATACACAAGCGCAAGAATGAGAAATGGCTCAAAGGCGATGGCATAAAAAGAAAATACTGTGCGACGTTGAAAGAAGAACCAGGGAAGATATCCCGCAGCCATTCCTGTCACAATCAAGGAGAGCGTCGGATCAATGCGCTTGAGAACCGCGCTACGTATCCATAAACCAATAACTGTAATTACTGCAATTGTGCCGAGCCACCACAGCAGAGGTGTTCCAAGAGCAAGTATTTCTTGCGAACAACTCTGCGAGCCACACCCTTTGGGAGTCTCGTAGTAGAACGAAGTTGGCCGCGCCATAATCAGCCAACTCCATGGGTTTGCTTGATAAGAATGTCGTTCTACCAACCCAGTATGGAATGTCAGCATCTGTTGGTGGTAGTAGATAAATGAAGAAAATACATTGGATGAGTAATAGCGATCCCATCCACGATTACTGGTGAACCAACCAACCCAGGAAGATATGTAGACAGCTAGTGGTAGCAAGCCAAATTGTGCAATCCGTTGCAGAGTTGGCTTAATGAGTGCGCGGCCAGTGTGATGAGTAAATGCTCGGTATAAACCAATCACTCCGAAAGCAATAATAAAGTAGAGCGCGCTCCACTTTGTCGCCAGAGCACAACCCAAGGCGATACCACTCCACCAATATCGGCGGGTAATAAAGAGATATGTTGCGAGAAGAATAAAGAATGCCAAGAAGTTATCGAGTAAGGCAGTTCGTGAGTGCACCAGGGCTAAACCATCAAGTGCCATAAGTGCACTCGCGAGTGCAGTCAAAAAGGTGTCGCGAAAGAGGCGATGGGCAATCCGCGCCACCAGCAGAATCATGAAAGAGCCAACCACAGCAGTTGTGATGCGCCAGCCAAAACCGTTATCGCCAAAGAGTTTGATTCCTAATCCGATCAGCCACTTTCCAAGCGGCGGATGAACTACAAACTCTGGCTTTGTACCGGAGACCTCAACTCCATATGCGAGAAGATCGCGCGCACCATCGACGTAGTAGAGCTCATCGAAGATAAATGTATTGATACGCCCAAGATGAACTATTCGCAGAAAGAATGAGATGAGTGCGATAACTACGGGAGCAATCGCTGCAAACATAAGTAAAGAATATGGGAGGATTCGTATATGGCCCTAGTTCTTGCAGCGACTCCACTGGGGAACCCGCTCGATGCAAGCCAGCGCCTGAAAGATGCAATTGCAAGTGCCGATGTTATTGCCGCTGAGGACTCACGGAGATTTCATCGTTTAGCGTCAGATCTGGGGGTCACTTTCACCGCCCGCATCATCTCTTTCTTTGAAGGTAATGAGACTGATCGCACTCAAGAAATTCTTACCTTGTTACGTGAGGGCAGAGAAGTTCTCGTGGTCACCGATGCTGGTATGCCAACAATTAGTGATCCGGGTTTTCGTTTAATGCGCGATGCCATTGCGGAAAATTTACCCACTCACGTCATTCCGGGACCTAGCGCACCAACCATGGCGGTTGCACTATCTGGCCTACCTACAGATCGATTTACCTTTGAAGGATTTGCACCGCGTGCGCAAGGTGCACGTCGCGCTTTCTATGAAAAGTTACGTTTTGAAGAGCGGACCATGGTGATCTTTGAAGCACCACATCGTTTACTCGAGGCACTTGATGATGCTGCTGCAATATTTGGCGGAGATAGAAAGGCAGCTATCTGTCGCGAGATGACCAAGACTTATGAAGAAACAATTCGCGGCACAATTGCAGAATTAGTTATCTGGGCGCAGAGTCGCGAAATTCTCGGTGAAATTACCTTGGTCTTCGCCGGCGTTGCAGAAGGTTCTGAAATCAAGACCGCAGATGATGCAGTGGCGCGAGTCCGCGAATATGAAGCAGCTGGAATGGACCGAAAGGGCGCAATTGCCACTGTGGCTGAAGAATTCGACCTACCAAAGAAGATCGTTTATGCAGCAGTAGTCGATGCGAATAAGATGAGCAGATGAAGTCTTTCTACCTGACTACGCCGATTTACTATGTAAATGATGCGCCGCATATCGGCCATGCATATACAACAGTTGCTGGCGATGTGCTTACTCGTTGGCATCGCCAACGCGGTGAATCAGTCTGGTTCCTTACTGGCACAGATGAACATGGTCAGAAAGTCATGCGTACTGCCGAGCAAAATAACGTGGCACCACAAGCATGGGTCGATAAGTTGGTTGCCGATGCGTGGAAACCTAATTGGAAAGCGCTCAATATTGCCAACGATGACTTTATCCGCACCACCGAACCACGCCATACCGAACGCGTTCAGAAGTTTCTGCAATCGCTCAAAGATTCTGGCCATATCTATGCTGGAAAATATGAAGGTCCTTATTGCGTAGGGTGTGAAGAATTTAAATTACCTGGTGATCTGATTGATGCAGATGGAGAAAAACTCTGTCCTATCCATAGCAAGCCAGTCGAACTTGTTAATGAAAATAACTGGTTCTTTAAACTATCTGAATTTGCTCAGCCGCTCCTTGATCATTACAAGCAGAACCCTGAAGCGTGCCAACCAGAGAGTGCGCGCAATGAAGTCATCGCCTTCCTCGAAGGCGGAGTCTCAGATCTCTCCATCTCTCGCTCCACCTTTGACTGGGGAATTCCAGTTCCATGGGATACCGACCAAGTTGTCTATGTCTGGTTCGATGCGCTCCTTAACTATGCAACTGCAGTAGGGCTTACCGATGCTCCAGATTCTGAAGGCGGCAAGAAGTTTGCGGCAACGTGGCCAGCTGATGTGCACCTGGTTGGAAAAGATATCTTGCGATTCCATGCAGTTATTTGGCCGGCGATGCTCATGGCCGCAGGGATTGATATTCCAAAGAAGGTATTTGCACACGGTTGGTTGCTTGTCGGTGGCGAGAAGATGTCTAAGTCAAAGTTGACTGGAATTGCACCAGCAGATATCACCGACCACTTTGGTGTCGATGCCTTCCGCTACTACTTCTTGCGCGCTATTCCCTTTGGCAGCGATGGCTCTTTCTCTTGGGAAGATATGAGCGCCCGTTACACCTCAGAGCTCGCTAATGATTTTGGAAACTTAGCATCGCGTCTGGCTGCGATGATTGAGAAGTACTGCGGTGGAAAAATTCCAGCAGTTGCGAAAGATCCAGATTTAGCTGCCTCGCTGCAAGCAACTGTGGAAAAGGCAGATACAGCGATGGTGGCACTTGATTTCCAAGGTGGAATCAATGCGGTGATGGATTTCTGCAAGCAGGTCAACGGCTTTGTCACTATTAAGGAGCCATGGATCTTGGCTAAAGATCCTGCCAACCAAGCAGTTCTTGAAGCAGTTCTCTATAACACTGCAGAATCACTACGCGCTCTTGCCGTGCTGCTTCACCCAGTGATGCCGGCTACAACTGAAATTTTGTGGGAGTCACTTGGGGCAAAAGCAACCCTCGGTGAAATCAGCAGACAAGAAATCTCTAAGGTTGCAACCTGGGGTCAATTGCCACAAGGGGCAACTGTGACAAAGACTCCGGTCTTATTCCCACGGTTAGAAGTTAAAGAGTAAATCTCTTATGGCCGATCGCCACAATCGCGATATTGATCGTCAACCGGCTCCACTGCCAGAACCACTTCCTGTTCCAACTGTAGATGCGCATGCGCATATTGAAATCGTTACCAATGAAGCGCCTGACTCTGATGCTGTGCGCCAAGTCCTCGATGATGCAAAGTCAGTGAATGTAGATCGGATTGTTCAAGTTGGTTATTCCGCTGAACAATCACAATGGTGTGTTGATATGGCTAACGCCTTTCCAGGTCGAGTTCTTGCAGCAGTTGCGCTACATCCCAATGAGGCACCGATAGTCGCTGATCTGGAAGCAGATTGGAAGATCATTGAGAAGCTTGCGCAAGAACCACGCGTACGTGCAATCGGTGAAACCGGCCTTGATTACTTCCGAACTGAACCCGCGCTACGCAAGCGCCAACAAGAATCTTTCAAGTGGCATATCGATTTAGCAAAGCGCACCAAGAAGGCGCTCGTTATTCATGATCGCGATTCACATGATGATGTTCTATCGATCTTGCTTGAAGTCGGTGCACCTGAAAAGACCGTCTTTCATTGTTTTTCGGGAGATGTTGAGATGGCAAAGATATGCATAGATCGCGGATACATCTTGTCTTTTGCTGGAACAATGACATTTAAAAATGCACCAGCGCTGCGAGATGCAGTCAAACTTGTTCCACACGACCAGCTTTTGGTCGAGACCGATTCACCATTTTTAGCACCCATGCCTCATCGTGGAGCGCTGAATACTCCAGCCCAAATTGCCAATATCGTGCGGGCAATGGCTGCCGAACGTGGTGAAGATGTAGCAGAACTTGCTACCGCCCTATCGGTAAATGCTGAACGCATCTTCGGGTCCTTTGTATGAGTTTGCTCGGCGCTGCTGAAATACGCGAGCTTGCAGCATCTCTCGATCTCAAGCCATCCAAATCGTTGGGACAGAACTT
>JBAXLF010000008.1:0-35473 GCA_037134955.1 Actinomycetota bacterium
GCAATCGTTTCGGGCTCAGGTCCAACAGTTGCATTCTTAGTTGCTGATGAAGATGCTGGCCTTGATTTAGCCGTGGCGCTTACCGCCAGCGGGGTTGTTGGAAGCGTTGCACGCGCATATGGTCCTGTGCACGGTGCCAAGGTTATTTAGTCTGGGTTATTTAATTAATTTTCGTCGAATTCAGTAACAAGTGTGCTCAGTAGTTCAGCCAAAGTATCGCGATCTTTTGCTGTTAGAGCTTTGAGTAGCTTTCTCTCATTGTCTAGCAAATCTTCCAGCGCTGAATCGACTGCACGGATTCCAGCCTTTGTGAGAGTGACAAGTGAACCGCGCCCATCATCAGGATCTTGTTCGCGAGTGATCAGATCTAACTCTTCAAGACGATCTAATCGATTTGTCATGGTGCCACTGGTGACCATGGTCTCTTGCATTAATTGACCTGGAGATAGTTGATGTGGCGCACCTGCACGACGCAGCGCAGCAAGAACATCGAATCCCCAATTTTCTAGATCACCGAATGCATCGCGCCGTGCAATATCGAGATGGCGCGCAATGCGGGTAATGCGACTGAGGACCGAAAGGGGAGAGAGGTCGAGATCTGGGCGCTCGCGCTTCCAGGCCGCTATGAGGCGGTCTACTTCATCACGATTATTTTGCATAGGAATTGAGTTTAGTGGTCGCGAGCACTACCGAAGATAAGGGAGAATATAGGTTCCGCCATTGTGTAGTGGCTAGCACATGGGCCTTTGAAGCCCAGGGTCCAGGATCGATACCTGGTGGCGGAGCAAGTAGACTGCACTCATGGGTCTAGAAACCGTAGTGATTCTCGCTGCAGGTGAAGGCACTCGTATGAAGTCGAGTACACCAAAGGTTCTCCATTCAATCTCAGGTCGATCACTTGTGGGCCATGTTCTTCACGCCGTCGATGCGCTCGCTGCAAAGCAAGTACGCGTTGTCGTTGGCGCAGGTCGCGAACAAGTTGAGGCACACCTTTCTGAAATCGCACCACATGTCACAACTGTCTTCCAAGAAAAGCGCGGTGGCACAGGCCATGCAACACAGCTTGCCCTCGCTGACTTAAAAGCATCTGGAACAATCTTGGTGCTTGCAGGAGATACTCCAATGCTGACAGGTGGCTCACTTCAGCAACTTCTTGACGAGCATCACGCAGGAGGATTCACAGCGTCAGTACTTACTGCAGAACATCCCGATCCCACTGGTTATGGTCGCATTATTCGTGGGGATGATGACTCACTACTGCGCATCGTAGAAGAACGCGATGCAGATGAAGTTCAGCGCGATATCTATGAAGTTAACTCTGGTGTCTATGCTTTTGACGCGGCCAAGCTCAGTGGTGCGATTGGCAAATTAAAGAACGATAATTCACAAGGCGAGCTCTATCTCACCGATGTCATCGAAATCCTGCGCAATGAAGGTGGAAAGATTGCAGCAGTTTTGATTGATGATTTCATCGAGATTCTTGGAGTCAATGACCGTGTGCAGCTTGCAGAGTCTGCAGCTCTCTTACGCGATCGCATCAATGAAGACCTCATGCGCGCTGGTGTGACAATCGTTGATCCACTTAGTACCTGGGTTGATGCAACAGCCACCGTTGCCAATGATGTAGTTCTGATGCCTGGCACTGCAATTAGCGGAAAAACCACCGTCGCTACTGGCGCTGTTATTGGCCCTCGCACAACTCTTGTCGATTGCACAGTGGGAATAGGTGCTCACATTATTGAATCCCGTTGCACCGAATCCATCATTGGTGATGGTTCAAACGTTGGCCCATTCACATATCTGCGCCCTGGCACTAAGTTGCTTAGCAATACAAAAGTTGGCGCATATGTCGAGATGAAGAATGCAACCTTAGGCGAAGGTTCGAAAGTTCCACATCTTTCATACGTGGGAGATGCGGTTATTGGCGAAGGCAGCAATATTGGTGCTGCAACTATCTTTGTTAACTATGACGGTGTAGAAAAGCATTACACCGTCGTCGGCGATCATGTTCGCATTGGCAGCGATTCGATGTTGGTCGCCCCAGTCACTATCGGAGATGGCGCATATACCGCCGCCGGATCTGTGATTACAGAAGATGTTCCCGCCGGTGCAATTGGTGTCGGTAGGGCAAAGCAGCGAAATGTACTAGGTTGGGTTCTGCGTAAGCGCCCAGGAACTAAATCTGCTGAGGCCGCAATGCGCCACAGTAGCGACGAGCAGAAGGGCTAACTTCCTTGAGTGAGATCCGTTTATCCTCAGAGAAAAAACTTCGTCTCTTTTCCGGTCGCGGATTTCCAGAGTTATCAGAACAAGTCGCTGCCGAGCTAGGTATTCCACTCACACCGACATCTGCATACGACTTTGCTAATGGTGAAATATTTGTACGTTTTGAAGAGTCAGTTCGTGGTTGTGATGCATTTGTAATTCAGTCACACACCGCGCCGATAAATAAACAAATCATGGAACAACTCATCATGATTGATGCACTCAAGCGCGCATCAGCTAAACGAATCACAGTGGTTGCACCTTTCTATGCATATGCTCGTCAGGATAAGAAGAGCCGTGGTCGCGAACCGATTACCGCGCGCCTCATGGCTGATTTATTTAAGACAGCTGGTGCAGATCGCCTCATGGTCGTCGATCTACATACTTCGCAGATTCAAGGTTTCTTCGACGGTCCCGTCGATCACTTATTTGCACTTCCCATGCTGGCAAATTATGTGGGCAGCAAAGTCGATCGCAATATGCTGACAATTGTTTCTCCTGACTCAGGTCGCGTACGCGTTGCCGAGCGTTGGTCAGAACTTCTTGGTGGATGCCCCATCGCATTTATCCATAAAACTCGCGACCCACTTGTTCCAAACGAATCAGTCACCGGTAAAGTCGTTGGTGATGTTGAAGGTCGTACATGCGTTGTTATCGATGACATGATTGACACAGCGGGCACCATCATTAAGGCAGTAGATGCCTTATTCGAAGGTGGTGCAAAGGATGTCATCGTTGCTGCAACTCACGCTGTCTTCTCAGGCCCTGCAGTCGAGCGTCTCAAGGATTCACGCGCGGTGGAGATAGTTGTTACAGACTCTCTTCCATTGTCTGAGGATCAGAGATTCGACAAGCTGACTGTGCTCTCCATCGCCCCTCTCTTGGCTCGCGCCATCCGCGAAGTCTTCGAAGATGGCTCAGTAACTAGCCTTTTTGACGGACATAGCTAAGTCGCGCTAATCTTCACCCGTTCCGGCGAGGGTGAAATTTATCCGTGATCGACGGCGTAGGTATCAACTCCTGCTGGAACTTCGCAACACAAGGAAGTATCCGAGAGATTTACTAGGGGAGTTTGAAAATGGCAGAAGTATCAATCAAGGGAACCACACGTACCGAATTCGGTAAGGGTGCATCACGTCGTGCACGCGTTGCGGGTCTCGTTCCTGCTGTTATCTACGGACACGGCGAGAAGCCTCTTCACATCACTCTTCCAGCACGCGAACTCGGTGTTGCACTCAAAGAGTCAAACGTTCTTCTTAACATTGATATTGATGGAAAGGCTGAGCTCACACTTCCAAAGTCTGTAGTTCGCCATCCACTCAAGCAGATCCTCGAGCACATCGACTTAGTTCTTGTTCGTCGTGGCGAAAAAGTTGTTGTTTCAGTTCCTGTTCACCTCGAAGGTAAGCACGATCCAGATGGAATCCTCGAGACTCAGCACAACTCAATTGAAATTGAGGCAGAGGCAACTGCGATTCCTAAGTTCCTTACTCTCGATATCGAAGGAATGGCTGCTGGAACTTCAAAGCACGCTTCAGATGTTGTTCTTCCTGCCGGCACAGTTCTTGTCAGCCCAGCGAACACAATCATCGTTCACTTATCTGAGCGTTCAACAGTTGTTGAAGAAGTTGCAGTTGTAGCACCTGCTGCAGATGCAGCTGCTGCGGCACCTGCTGCAGATGCAGAGAAGAAGGACTAACAACCCTTACGATTTCACATATGACGTGGTTGGTAGTGGGTCTCGGTAACCCCGGGGATGAATACGCTGCCACCCGTCACAATGTGGGTCAGATGGTCATTGATCATCTAGCTAAACGCCACAATGTAAAACTTTCTACACATAAATCTCGCACCGATATCGCTGCTTACAAACTGGGCGTTGGAGTCGATGCACATTCAATAATTCTCGCCAAGTCCAAGAGTTATATGAATGAATCTGGCGGGCCCATTAAGGCACTCGCATCTTTCTATTCTGTTGAACCTGCCAACATCATTGTTCTTCATGACGAACTTGATATTGGTTATGCCGCAATTCGCACCAAGGTAGCTGGCGGCGATAATGGCCACAATGGATTGAAATCACTGACTTCTTCACTTGGCACAGCCGATTATTTCCGTGTGCGTTTAGGAATTGGACGCCCCATGGGTCAGCAAGATCCGGGCGACTTTGTATTGAAGCAGTTCAGTAAAGAAGAGAAGAAGACTCTCGATGAATTTATCGATAGAGGCGCTGATTGCGTGGAGTTCTTAATTGAAAAAGGCCTTGATTTAACGCAATCTAAATTTAATAGCTAATGGCTTCTTGCTATTCGTGGTGAAAATCTTCTCCTCGGCCACGTTTAAAACGATTCTTCTTGAATTTCTGACTTTCGATTATCCAGCGAATCTCTGCTATCAATTTCTTAATGGCTTGAATCATACGAGTGAGCCTCTCAACTCAAATGCCTCAGCAACTCTTCCTACCGCAACTACGAAAGCCGCAGTCCTTAAATCAACAGAGTGCTTCTTTGAGACAGCGTGCACGTTGATAAAAGCGCTCTCCATGCGAGTATCTAATTCGCGTCTAAATTTATCTAGCGGCCAGCTAAACTCCTGAATATTCTGAGTCCACTCAAAATAAGATCCCATAACTCCTCCGGAGTTTGCCAAAATATCGGGAACAATAACGACACCTTGTGTCCGAAGTTCGCGGTCTGCCGCAATTGTTATTGGCTGATTTGCACCTTCAATGATGAATCTCGCATTGATCTCAGATGCATTTGAATCGTTGATTACTCCACCGAGGGCAGCTGGGATCAGTACATCACATTCCAGAGTGAGCACTTCAGCTGACCCTATTCGCTCATCTGCCTGCACAGCTTCGAGTGTCTTGTGTTCAAAGATGCTCTTGATATCGATTCCTTTTTTATCAACAATTCCTCCAGAGACATCAGAGATTGCAATAACTTTCATCCCCAATTCCTGACACACCAATGCGGCATATCTACCTACATTTCCAAATCCTTGAATGGCAACAGTTGCTCCTTGAACGCTGACCTTGCTCTCCTTCAATGTTGCAGCTGCAATCATTGCAACACCACGACCCGTTGCTTCTTCTCTACCAGCGGCGCCAAATAGTTCCACCGGCTTCCCCGTTACACATGCAGGTTGGAAACCTTCGAGCCTGTGGAATTCATCCATCAACCAGGCCATGCTCTTTGCATCTGTGCCCATATCTGGTGCAGGAATATCGCGATGATGACCGAGCACATGTACCAAAGATCGGGTCCAACGACGAATTATCTCTTCCTTCTCAATCACGGTTAACTTTGATGCATCAACTGCGACTCCACCTTTTGCTCCACCAAATGGGACATCAATGAGTGCAGTTTTCCATGTCATCAGCGATGCCAGTGCTCTCACATCATCGAGATCTACATCTTGATGAAAACGGATTCCACCTTTGCGGGGACCACGAGCGCTCGAGTGCTGAACTCGATAACCTGTTAGGACCTCGACATCATCACCGCGACGAAGAGGTATCGAAATTACAACTTCTCTCTCGCAGCTACTCAGAGCCTTAATAACCCCACTCTTTAAACCGAGAATTTCGCCAGCTTGAGCGACCTTTTGATTTACTTCAGCGAAGGCAGATGATTCTGTATGTGTCATGCCGATAAATGTAGATTTAGGGCTCTGCGCGGAAAAGTGATTTTTACTGGAATTCTGGTGAAATGCAGGTAAACAGCGCTCACTATGAGCGTGGGATCTCTGGCCTATCCAGTATTTCTTAATCCAGCAGCGATGCCGTTGATCGTCAGAAGCAAAGCGCGAACGAGAGCTGGATCTGCACTCTCACCTTCTGTACGAACACGGTGCAGCAGATTAACTTGCAACAATTGCAGGGGAGCAAGGTAGGTATCGCGCACCTGCAGTGTGCGAGCAAGAACTGCTTGATCCCCAAGAAGTGATGTCTTACCTGTGAGCATCAGGATTTCAGCAACAGTCAGATCAAATTCAGCCTTGATTGTTTCTAAGAAGTGATGGAGTTCCTTTGGCACCAGCGTATCTACGTAGCGCTTTGAGGTTTCAAGATCGGTCTTGGCAAGTGTCATTTCAACATTGCTAATAAAGGTGGAGAAGAAGTGCCACTCCTTGAGCATCTGCTGCAAGACTCCTGACTTTCCAGACTCGCGTGCCGCCTTGAGTCCTGAACCGACACCAAACCAGCCAGGGACAATCTGGCGTGATTGGGTCCAACCAAATACCCATGGAATAGCACGCAGTGAATCAAGTCCACCAGATGCATCGGGGCGACGAGAAGGGCGTGAACCAAGGAAGAGATTTCCGAGTTGTTCAACTGGAGTAGAGGCGTAGAAGTAAGCAGGAAGATCTGGGTGATCGATCAATCCCCGATATCGCGCAAAAGAGTTATCACTTACTAAGTTCATACATTCATTCCACTTAGCAAGGTCTTCTGGACTTTGTCGTGGACCACGATTGAGAACAGTTGCTTCAAGGGACGCCGCAAGAGTGAGTTCAAGGTTTTCGCGCGCAAGAGCGGGTAGGGCATACTTATCTGAGATCACTTCACCTTGCTCAGTCATCTTTATCTGGCCATCGACAGATCCCCATGGAAGTGCAACGAGCGCTTCATAGGTTGGACCGCCTCCGCGACCAACAGATCCGCCACGACCGTGGAATAGGCGCAGCTTCACGCCATGTTTGATTGCAACATCGCGCAGAATGCGTTGAGCTCGGTGGATTTCCCATTGCGATGTCGCGATTCCGGCATCTTTATTGGAATCTGAATATCCGAGCATTACTTCCTGCACATTGTCGCGAAGTTCTACCAACTTACGATAGGTAGGGTCGGCAAGGAGTTTCTCCAAAATTTCACCGGCTGCGCGCAGTTCTGCAACTGTTTCGAGGAGTGGAGCAAAACCAATCTTCGCTATCTTCTTATCGATATCAACGAGCCCTGCTTGCTTTCCAAGAACAGTTGCAGCAATAAGGTCGTCGGCACCCTTTGTCATAGAGACGATGTAGGTCTCGATCACTTCTGGTCCGAAACGTTCAATCAAATCTGCAATCGCCACGAAGGTATTGAGAGTTTTTGCTCCAGCAGCATCGAGTTTGCTCGAATCGAGCTTGGTAGATGAAGCCAGTTGCGCGGTGAGGATCGGGAACTTATCCATATGTGAGAGCTCGATGTAATTTCCAGTAATCATCTGCTGTAAAGCGTGATGATGCGCATCTGAATGTTCGCGGATATCGAGAGTTGCATCAGTCAGACCAAAGGCTGCAACGGTGCGAATGGTGCGCTCGAGTAAGCCAGTCGCCAATAATTCACCGCGGTGAGCAAAGAGTGAATCACGCATGAGAGTCAGATCGGCAAGGAGTTCAGCGGTGTTCTTGTAATCACGGCCCGCAACGTGTGGTCCGCGTACCGCGTGGCGATCGCGGGTAAGCGCCAATCGATGCACAATCGCAGTTGCCTTAAGACGGTATGGCTCTTGCGCATTCAGGCGTAAGAAGCGCGTTTCAAAATCAGGAAGATTTGCAATATCTGCCTCTACTGATGCGCTCAGTTCTGGCGTTACACCTGCAATGCGCGTTGAGACTGAAAGCATCTTTCGCAGGTGGTTCATCGCTGCGATAGTTGAGCGAATCGCATGGCCAACCTGCATTACGACAGCTTCTTCAGTTATCTGCGGAGTGATGTTGGGATTACCGTCACGGTCTCCACCAATCCAGGTTCCAAATGTCAACGGACGAGCAGTTACCGGTAGATCAATATCAAGGCGCTTAAGTTCGCGTGCGAAGTCATTAAGAACTTCCGGAACAGTATTAGCTGCCAAGTCATCGAAGTAATAAAGAGCGTTGGTTGCTTCATCGAGTGGCTCGGGGCGAGTTAAACGAAGTTCATCTGTCTGCCACAACAAGTCAACAGTCTCTGCCAGACGTTCATCTTGGGTAACTGATTTAGGAGTATCGAGAAGTGAGGCAATTTCGCCGAGTTTGTAGAGAACGGAACGGCGCGCTGCTTCAGTTGGGTGAGCGGTAAAGACTGGACGAATATTGAGATTGTTAATCCACTTTACTAAATCTGCGTGTGTTATTTCATGGCCAGCAATCGGATGCGCCATAGCATCTTCAATTTTATCGATTGCCCGCGTAATCCATGAGCCGCCCTGAGAACGAACTTCTGCAAGTACTCGCGATCGGTGTACCTGCTCTGCAACGTTTGCCAGATGGAAGTAGGTACTGAAGGCACGTACTAGTTGTGTGGCATCATCTACCGAAAGTTTTTCAAGGATTTCTACGCCGCCGCCTTCGCGTACACCTTTGCGAACACTTTCGACGAGATCGAGGAGTTGCTGTCCTTCTTGACGGACCAATGATTGACCAAGCAACTCTGCCAAGTGTCTAACGTCGCTGCGCAGGGTTGCATCATCTGATGCAACGATGTTCTTAGTCTGCGGGGTCTCAGTCACTGGAGAATTATCACAGATGAAGAGAGCCCGATAGACTGTAATTGTTAGCCCCCCTTCATTCTGAAGCGGGGCTTGGAGTCGTTTGGAGGCTATCGCGATGAGAGGAATTCTCTCGGTATTACATAGTGATACCGACATTACCTCTGCGCTGAACGAGTCAGCGAAGATCATCGCTCCAGCCTCGAGTTACCCATTCTTAATCTCGTTGATTGCTGAAAATAAACCGCTGCTTGTAGTCACCAGCTCAAGTCGCGGCGCCGAAGATCTAAGTGAATATCTGAAGAGCCTGCACCCACTTGTCTATGAATTTCCGGCGTGGGAAACGCTTCCTCATGAACGGCTGAGTCCGCGCAGCGATACCGTCGCTCGCAGACTTGCCACGCTCTATTCGCTTACTGAAAATCAGAAGAATCCTGTGGTTGTGGCACCGGTGCGCGCAGTCATCCATCGCTTTATCGCATCGCTTGCACAGAGCACGCTCTGGACTCTAGAAATTGGGCAAGAGCTAGGGCTGACCGAACTCATTACTCATCTCACCGCGCTCTCGTTTACTCGCACTGATCTCGTGGAGAAACGTGGAGAGTTTGCAGTCCGCGGAGGAATCGTCGATGTCTTCTTGCCGCTTGCTACACACCCTGTACGCATTGATTTTTTCGGTGATGAAATCGAAGAGCTGCAGTATTTTGATGTTGCAGATCAACGCACAAGTGGCGCAGTAGTGGGAAAGCTCGCCATATTGCCGTGTCGCGAGTTATTGCTTACGGATGCAATTCGCGCACGTGCAGAATTACTGAAAGAGAGTTACCCGAGTGCAGTTGAGATTCTCGATAAAATTGCGGCAGGCACAATTGTGGACGGTATGGAATCGCTGATTCCACTATTGACCGATGACTTTGAAACAATCCTTGATCGGATGCCCAAAGATACAGAAGTAATCTTTATCGACGATGAACGAATTCGATCACGGACTGCCGATTTGATTGAAACTAATAAAGAATTTCTTGAGGCATCGTGGTCAAATGCGGCGATCGGTGGCGTTGCCCCACTTCCTGTTGAAAATATTACTTATCTTGATTGGAAGCAGTTGCAGGAGGAAATTTCGAAACTCTCACTCAAGGTGCAAGCTCTCAACGCCTTCGGTAGTGACCTCGATGCAGATGCTCACTTTCTAGATATTTCAGCAATTGACCCCATGCGCGGCAATGTAGAAGCGCTCTGCGAACTACTGCGCAATGGTTTAGAGGCGCATCTCGCAGTCATTTTTTCTACGACAGGTCATGGAATGGCAGAGCGCTATGCCGGCATATTCCGCGATGCAGATCTACCGGTGCAGATGGTTGAGACTCTCATTGCTCACCCAACCAAAGGTTCAATCCATGTGACGCAATCATCGCTGGGGTATGGCTTTAAGAGCGATCATGCAGAAATTCTCTTTGTCACCGAACGCGATCTCTCAGGAAGTAAGACCAGCGGTAAAGATGGCGCACGCCTGCCAACCAAGCGAAAGCAAGCTATCGATCCACTCGAACTTCGCACCGGTGACTTTGTGGTTCATGAACAACATGGCATTGGTCGGTATGTTGAATTAATCCAGCGCACAGTAGGGGGAGTAACTCGTGAATATTTAGTTATTGAATATGCACCAGCAAAGCGAGGACAACCCAGTGATCGCATCTTTGTTCCCACAGATACCTTGGAACAAGTAAGTAAATATGTTGGCGGTGAGACGCCTACGGTGCATCGCATCGGTAGTGGCGAATGGCAGAAAGCTAAAGGTCGTGCCCGAAAAGCTGTGCGACAGATTGCAGGCGAACTTATTCGCCTCTATGCAGCGCGTACAAGTTCTCCAGGTTTTGCCTTCTCTCCCGATACCCCGTGGCAGCGAGAGTTGGAAGATGCATTTTCTTATATTGAAACTCCCGATCAGCTATCAACTATCGAAGATGTGAAACGAGATATGGAACGGCCATATCCGATGGATCGCATTATTTGTGGCGATGTTGGTTATGGAAAGACTGAGATTGCAATTCGCGCAGCATTTAAAGCAGTGCAAGATGGCAAGCAAGTTGCAGTGCTAGTTCCAACAACTTTGCTAGTGCAGCAACACTCCAAGACATTTGCTGAACGTTATTCCGGATTTCCGATCAAGGTTGCTGGTTTATCGCGCTTTAATACCGCGAAAGAGAGTAAAGAGATTCTCGCAGAACTCGCCGCAGGTTCGATTGATGTTGTTGTCGGTACCCATCGCCTCTTATCGCAGGATGTGCAATTTAAAGATTTAGGGTTGGTGATTGTCGATGAAGAACAGCGCTTTGGTGTCGAGCAGAAGGAATCGCTCAAGAAGATGCGCACAACAGTGGATGTATTAGCTATGTCTGCGACTCCTATTCCGCGCACACTGGAGATGGCAGTAACCGGCATTCGTGAGATGTCGACGATTACAACGCCACCCGAAGAACGTCACCCGATCCTTACCTATGTAGGACCTGCTGAAGATGCGCAGATTAAGGCGGCAATCCACCGCGAACTTCTGCGCGATGGTCAGATCTTTTATCTGCATAACCGGGTTGAATCTATTGATCGCGCTGCATCTAAATTGCAAGAGCTGGTTCCAGAAGCGCGTATTCGAATCGCACATGGCCAGATGTCGGAAGGCCAATTAGAAGATGTCATCTTGGCATTTTGGAATCGCGATTTCGATATCTTGGTATGTACAACAATTGTGGAGAGCGGTTTAGATATCGCCAATGCCAACACTCTTATTGTCGAACGTGCAGAGAACTTTGGACTCTCTCAACTCCATCAATTGCGCGGCCGTGTAGGTCGTGGTCGTGAACGCGCCTACGCCTATTTCTTATATCCGCAAGATCAACCGCTCACCGAAGTCGCTCTCGATAGGTTGAAGACCATTGCCACTAACACTGATCTTGGTTCAGGAATGCGCGTTGCACTCAAGGATTTAGAGATTCGGGGTGCTGGCAATTTACTTGGCGGCGAACAATCAGGACATATAGCCGATGTGGGATTCGATCTCTATATGCGCATGGTGGGCGAAGCCGTCAATGATTACAAGACTGGATTTATTGAGACCGAAGAGAAGAACCACGAATGTAAAGTTGAATTGCCAATCAATGCCCACCTGGCTGAGGAATACGTTCCTGGCGAACGATTGCGCCTCGATCTCTATCGTCGCCTCGCTGATGTGCGCAATAACGAAGATGTCGAATCAATTCGGGAAGAGCTCGTTGATCGCTTTGGTGAGTTACCCCCTGAAGCGCAATCACTTCTGCACGTGGCGCAACTTCGTGCTCATGCAAAATCATTGGGCATCAGAGAAGTTGTTGCAGCTGGAAAATTCTTACGGATTACTCCACTGCTCCTACCCGAATCGAAACAACTTCGACTCAACCGACTCTTTCCCGGATCTCTCTATAAGACCGCCACAAATACTGTGATGATTGCAATTCCCCGTGCGGCAGCATGGACCCCAACGGCACAAGGCTCAGCCGTTCTGGGGGATACTTCTCTCCTGGAGTGGGCAGCGAAGTCCCTCGATGAATTAATGAAAGCAGGCACGACGTGAAGAAGATCCTGGCACTCCTTGGAGTAATTTCCCTATTTGCACTCACAGGTTGCGGACAGGTTGATAGCGCAGCAACTATCGGTAACGTAACGATTTCACAGGCTGCCGCACAAGCAACGGTTGATGAAGTTCTTGCAGAACGCGCCAAGGTTGATACCTCGAAGATGCAGATTCAAAGTGGTGCAGCGCTCAATCGCAGCCAACTTCGTTTCACAATTATTACAACTATTTTTGATGACATTGCGCAGGAGCTCAAGCTCACCGTCTCGTCAACAGAAGTTGCTAAGGCGAAGTCAGATTTGATTACCCAGAGCGGTGGCGCTGCAGCACTTCCCAAGAATTTGGTCGCTGCTGAAATTGCTCCATCCAACTTTGATCGATATGTCCGCGCCATCATCGTCTCCAATAAGTTGCAGGCGGCTCTCAAGGCATCAGGTATTGCAGATGCAGATATCTCGGCACGTATTACACAATTAATCACTGCAAAGGCGAAGCAACTCAAAATCACCATTAACCCACGTTACGGAACTTGGGATCCAACAACTGGTGAAATCGTTGCATCTGATTCAGCTGGCTCCGCAGTAGTTCCTGCTGGCAAGTAATTTAAAAAGCACCATGGCGCAATCTGAACTACAACGCCTAGTTGAGGTTATGGATCGCCTCCGCTCTCCGGGCGGATGTGCATGGGATGCCGAACAGACGCATGAATCTCTTATTAAATATCTACTCGAAGAGTCGTACGAATTTATCGATGCCATCGAGACCGATGATCGCGCAGGTATGCGAGAAGAACTTGGAGATGTATTACTTCAGGTCTACTTCCATTCACGGATTGCCCAAGATCATCCGACAGATCCTTTCTCAATCGAGGATGTAGCAGGCGCAATTGCAGATAAGTTAATTAGCCGCCACCCACATGTCTTTGACAATCTTGCTGTCAGTGGCACTGATGAAATTATCGAGAACTGGGAAGCTATCAAGGCTCGCGAAAAGGGACGCACTTCTGCTATTGATGGAGTTGCAATGGCACAACCTGCCCTGCCGCTTGTAGCAAAGATTCTCTATCGCGCCGAGAAGTACAAAGTAAATCTCGATATAGCGCCACACTCTGCAGAAAAAGCTACCGACGAGAGTGTTGGCCGAGCACTTGCATCAGTAATTGCATGGGCACATGAAAATGGAATCGACCCGGAAAACGCCTTGCGAGCACAGGCCCGCGAGATGATCCGTCAGATTCAGGCTGTAGAAAAAGAGGGTTAACTGTCGCGGTAGACTAAGCACCTGCCGTTCAGAGCTGAGCGCTGATTTTCATAATCTCACACTCATAGGAGACACCTCATGGCAATTATCGACGCAATCTATGCTCGTGAAATTCTTGATTCGCGCGGAAACCCAACTGTAGAAGTTGAAGTACAGCTCGAAGATGGAACACAGGCACGCGCCGCAGTTCCAAGTGGTGCATCAACTGGTGCATTTGAAGCCTCTGAACTTCGCGATGGGGATAAGTCACGTTACCTCGGCAAAGGTGTACAAAAGGCAGTTGCATTTGTTAACGATGAAATTGCACCAGCTATTGAAGGTTATGACTCGCAAGATCAACGTTTAATCGATTCAGAGATGATTGCTCTCGATGGCACCCCCAATAAATCACGCCTCGGTGCAAATTCAATTCTCGGTGTATCACTTGCAGTTGCAAAGGCATCAGCAGATTCTTCAGATCTCTCCTTATTCCGTTATGTTGGTGGACCAAACGCTCATGTTCTTCCTGTTCCTATGATGAACATTCTCAATGGTGGAGCACACGCTGACACCAATGTTGATATTCAAGAATTTATGATTGCTCCGATCGGCGCAGAGACATTCCGCGAATCACTTCGCTGGGGCGCTGAGATTTACCACGCTCTCAAAGCTGTGCTGAAGAAGCGCGGACTTGCCACATCAGTTGGTGACGAAGGTGGATTTGCTCCCAACCTCGAAAGCAACCGTGCAGCGCTCGACCTTATTCTTGAAGCAATTACCGCAGCAGGCTTTAAGCCTGGCAAAGAGATTGCTCTTGCGATGGATGTCGCTGCAACCGAGTTCCACGAGAATGGTAAGTACAAATTTGAAGGTTCACTCCGCTCTTCAGATGAAATGATTGCCTACTACGCAGAGCTAGTTAACGCTTACCCAATCGTTTCGATTGAAGATCCTCTCAATGAAGAAGATTGGGCAGGTTGGAAGTCAATGACTTCATCACTGGGCTCAAAGATTCAGATTGTGGGCGATGACTTATTCGTAACAAACCCAGTGCGCCTGGCAAAGGGAATCGAAACAGATACTGCCAATGCACTTCTTGTAAAGGTTAACCAGATTGGTACTTTGACCGAGACTCTTGATGCAGTTGATCTTGCGCACCGCGCTAACTATCGCAGCATGATGTCACACCGTTCAGGAGAGACTGAAGACACCACCATTGCAGATCTCGCTGTTGCAACCAATTGCGGGCAGATCAAGACTGGTGCACCTTCTCGCACTGAGCGCGTTGCAAAGTACAACCAACTACTTCGCATTGAAGAAGAACTCTCTGACGGCGCTGTCTATGCAGGTCGCCAGGCCTTTCCTCGCTTTAAAGGCTAATTAATCCAATGGCGCGCAGATCCAGCAGTGGCAGAAGGAAGAAGAGTTACCGTTCGCGGAATCTCAACTTCAATCGCCACCAAGGATCTGGGCGCACATTTGCCCTTGCTGCAATCTTCTTTATGTTGGCGCTCTTCTTAGCGCCACCGATCAAGAATTACTTTGTACAACGGGCACAGATCAGCGCACTGCAATCAAAGCTCTCGAGCGATTATGCCGCTCTCGATGCAGCGCGCAAAGAACTCACGCTCTGGCAAGATCCCAATTACATCAAGTCACAAGCGCGCGAACGTCTGCACTTTGTTATGCCAGGAGAACGTCAATACATAGTCACTGGCACAGATGGCGCAAATACAGATGCGACATCTCAGACAGATGTAGTTTCAAATCTTCCTGAAGGCCAACCTTGGTACACCCGCCTGATTGCCTCAATTACTGAAGCAGGAAAAGCATGACCCTTGATCGCCAGGCAACTGAAGATGATCTTCGCGTTATCGAAACTCAATTAGGTCGCACACCTCGGGATGTCCACGCAATTTCATATCGCTGCCCCTGCGGCAAACCTGCAGTCGTAGAGACTCCACCGCGTCTATCTAACGGTGAACCATTTCCAACTTTCTATTACGCAACCTGTCCTCGTCTCACAGCTGCAATTTCTACTCTTGAAACAACGGGCATGATGGAAGAGATGACTCAGCGACTTGAGACCGATGCAGAGCTTGCCGGTGAATATGCAGCAGCCCACGATGATTACATCGCTGCTCGTTCTGCACTAAAAATTGATGTTCCAGAAGTTGAGAACATTTCAGCAGGTGGAATGCCTAATCGTGTGAAGTGCCTGCACTCATTGATTGCGCATTCACTCTCGGCTGGACCTGGCGTCAATCCACTCGGAGATGAAGCACTAGCTGAACTTCCCGAGTGGTGGAAACACATGTCATGCGAGTAGCAGCGATTGATTGCGGTACCAATTCAATCCGCTTACTTATTGCCGATATCGACGGAACAAATTTCCGCGAAGTCTTTCGCGATATGGAGATTGTTCGCCTTGGACAAGGCGTTGATAAGACAGGTCAATTCCATCCTGATGCAATTGTGCGCACACTTGCCGCTGTTGATAAATATGCGCTCGAGATTGCCAAGCGCGGGGTCGAGAAGATTCGTTTCTGTGCAACGAGCGCTACTCGCGATGCCACTAACCGTGACCTCTTCATTGATGGCGTGAAAGAACGTTTAGGTATTGCTCCCGAAGTTATTGCGGGTGAGGTAGAAGCTGCGCTCTCATTCCAAGGCGCGACAAAGGATTTCAACAAGGCGGAAGGCCCATTCCTTGTCATCGATATTGGTGGGGGATCTACCGAATTCGTCTTTGGTACAGATCACGTTGAATTTGCCAAGAGTATGAATATTGGCTGCGTACGCATGTCTGAGCGCCACTTTACCAATGGGGATCCCGACCCAGGACAGATAGCTGCTGCGATTGAAGATATCGATGAAGCAATTGTTCAGGCAGGAAAGATTGTTCCGATAACGAAAGCAAAGACGCTCATTGCAGTAGCGGGCACTGCCACAACAGTTGCGGCAGCAGCGCTCGATCTCCCAACTTATGATCGTTATGCGATTCATCTATCTCGCATCTCTGCCGAGAAGACACATGCCATCTCCAAGAAGATGTTGACCATGAAGCGCGAAGATCGTGAGGCGCTTGGTTATATGCACCCGGGTCGTGTTGATGTTATTGGTGCAGGCTCACTTGTTCTCTCGCGCATCATGCTGGCAACCGGAGCCACCGAATTCGTTGCATCTGAATCAGATATTCTCGATGGAATGGCTTGGTCGCTTGTATAAGTCGATTGAACTTCTCGATAAGGCGATTATTAAATGCCACCAATGCCCACGGTTAGTCGAGTGGCGAGAAGAAGTAGCGGTTGTAAAACGTAAGTCATATGAGAATGAGAATTACTGGGGTAAACCAGTCACTGGATTTGGTTCAACAAAGCCCAAGATGCTCATTGTTGGCCTTGCACCAGGTGCGCATGGCGCCAACCGCACCGGACGCATCTTTACTGGTGATTCATCGGGAGATTGGCTCTATGGATCTCTGCACCGTATTGGTATTGCAAAGATTCCAACTTCAACATCGCGCGATGATGGACAAGAACTTCGCGATACTCGTATCTCTATGGCGGTGCGATGTGCGCCGCCCGAGAACAAACCCACGACTGAAGAACGAGATAATTGCTCACCATTCTTTGAGAATGAGCTGCACTTGATTGCACCGACAGTACGTGCATTTGTGGCACTTGGTAGCTTTGGTTGGCAGGTACTGATCAAATCTCTTAAAGCCCAAGGCCATCACATTCCGACGGCAAAGTTTGGCCACGGCGAAACCATCAAGTACAAGCACAATGGAGTCGACTTCCTGATAATCGGTAGCTACCACCCAAGTCAGCAGAACACCTTTACGGGAAAACTCACCAAGCCAATGTTGGATTCAGTGTTGAAGAAGGCTGCCAAGTTTTCTGGTGTCATTTAGTTCTAGATTCCCAGGGGCTATAGAGGTACTGTCATAACCATGGCCCGCCAGCGAATAATTCTTCCCAGAGCAATTCGTATTCTGCCCTTAGTGGCAATCATCTTCTTCAGTTCATCGGGCGGCCCTTACGGAATCGAGACAGTTCTCTCTTCATCCGGAATTGGTATGTCGCTGATTTTGCTGATCTCCATTCCATTTTTGTTATCTCTGCCAATGTCGCTGATGAATGCAGAGTTAAGTTCGGCGCTTCCTCTTGAAGGTGGCTTCTATTCGTGGGTAAAGATTGCCTGCGGCTCCTTTTTGGGATTTATGGAGGCAGCACTGAGCTGGATGGCATCGTGGCTCGACACTCCACTCTATGCAATTATCTTTGTAGATTATCTATCTGTTTGGTTTCCCGATGTTGCACGAGGCAAGCACGTTCTCTTCTCATTCTTTGGTGGAAATTTCAGCATAGATTTCCATTGGTTTATGGCGATTGCGATCATGATTCCGCTGGCAATTATCAACATACTTGGTGTGAAATTAGTCGGTCGTGGCTTAATTATTTCGATGGCTCTACTCTTTGCACCACTCATTGTCTTTATCGGGCTTGCAATCTCGCACTATGTAGCAAATCCAACGACTGCAATTTTCTCTCCTATGGTGCTACATGGCCAATCATTCATGAGTTCTGCAGGAGCCGGACTGGGCATCATTCTCTGGAGCTATATTGGCTACGACTCTGCAACTACCACTAGTGGAGAAATTGAAAATGCATCATCAGCGTATCCGCGTGCGCTTTTCTACAACTTACCACTCGTAGCTCTGAGCTATACCTTGCCAATCTTGGCTGCTCTTGCATCAGGGCTACATCAGGGCGATGTTGGAAAGTGGGATAATGGAGATTTTGCACATGCTGCAAATATCTTAGGAGGAACGTGGCTAAAGAATGGCTTGATCATCGGGGCGCTTGTTGCACAAGCCGGTCTCTTCGCCAGCTTCTTGCTCTGCATGTCTCGGCTGCCATTTATGTTGGCTGCAGATGGATATCTGCCACGATCGATAGCTCGAGTTAATCCCAAGACAAATACACCCATCAGGGCAATCATCATTAGCGTCCTTATTTATGCGTTCTTTGCATCGCTGAATTTCACGACATTGATTGATTCAGATATGTTCCTCACTTTATGCGCTCTACTCCTTGAGTTTGTTGCGCTACTCGTCTTGAGGTTTAGATTCCCAAATTTGAAACGTCCATTCACAATACCTGGCGGATGGTGGGGAGCCATTGGAGTGTGTATCTCTCCAACTCTGCTGACACTGTGGCTTCTAGAAAATACTTTTACAACCGAACCGCTCGCCTTCTGGCTTGGCGCAGGGCTATCGGGCTCCGCCGCAATCTCCTACTTCCTCCTCGCAAAATATGTAAAGAAGGATCAGCCTGATGCAGAGCTAGATGTATCAGGGATTGACTTTGGAGAACCGCGCTAACAACCAAGATAGACTGCGCTCTCACATTGGCCCCCGTAGTCCAATGGCAGAGACAGAGGACTTAAAATCCTTCCAGTATCGGTTCGAGTCCGATCGGGGGCACGTAGAATTTCATAAGCATTTTGCCCTCGTGGCTCAGTGGTAGAGCGGCTCATTCGTAACGAGCAGATCGTCGGTTCAATCCCGACCGAGGGCTCCAATAATTAATTGACAAGAAAGAGAACCGTGCAAAATTCACAAGTGATAACAACCCTTCGGGGTTTCATCAGAGCTTCGCACTTTGGACCAACGGTTCTGGTCGTAACGATGTCATTTTTATTATCGCTTTCTCCGTATTCCGCAACTGAATCAATCCGAATCGCACTGGCCGTTCTAGCAGGTCAATGTGTAGTGGGTTGGACCAACGATCTGATTGATTATCCGCTCGATGTCGCAGCATCACGTTCGAAGAAGCCGCTTGTCGCAGGCATGATTACCGCAAAGCAGTTAAAGCCTGCAGTTTTTATCGCGCTCTTCTTCGCGTTAGTGCTCTCGCTGATAGCTCCGTGGGGAGTAAAGGGGACAGCGCTGCATTTTTTGGCACTGTTAAGTGCAACTCTATATAACTCGAAATTGAAGAAGAGTCTTCTCTCTGTTCTACCCTATCTAGTCTCATTTGGTTCTCTGCTCTGGGGGATTTATTTAGGAGCAGGTAAGAACCCTCCGCTCTGGCTCTTCGTCGCATTTCTATCCTTTACCTCAGCTTTTCACTTCCTCAATGTATTAAAGGATTTAGAGATGGATCTTGCGCAAGGAATACATGGTCTGCCGCAGCGCATGGGAAAGAACCGCAGTATCGCTGCGGCTGTGATTTTGGGATTGATTGGAAGTTACTTCGTAATTTTTAGATAGTAGGCAGATGCGAAGCCCGCGTCTCGGGCAATTTTGCTGCAACAAGAACTGCAAGCGACATAAGTACTGCCGATGTTAAGAATGCCGGCCTAAATCCATAGTGGTCAGATATCGCACCAAGAATGATCGGTGCCACCATCGCACCACCATCTCCAGCCATCTGGAAGAGACCAATTACTTGGCCGCCCTTACCTTCTAGGACATCGCCAACAATGGATGATGGAGTAGTCGAGAGAAAGGCACCACCAAAGCCAACAATCACGCTGGCTGCGATAAACATCCAAGGGTGAGTAGTGAATGCGTACGCAACGATAGAGAGAAATACAAATGAAGTTCCAATTACAGCTGAGAACCTTCTTCCTCTAAGGTCAGATAACTTTCCAGCTTTCAGTAAGAGGCTGCCGTTAATGATGGTCGTAATAGTAAAACCAAGACCCATAAAGCTTGGGGTTACTTTGATTTCCTCCACCATAAAAAGCGGAAGGATTGAACGGCTCATTCCGAAGAGAACCCAAGAAGTAATAAAGGAGATAATGAGCGCATAGCGATATGGCTTTAGCGCCAAAGCACTCTTTAAGGTAACTGTCTCTCGCTCCTGCTTAGCAGTTGGTTTTGCAGCCAGCGTTGAATTTCGCAACAGCACTGCGCCAGATGTACTCGCACCGATGAGTAAGAATCCATAAATGATTAGAGGTGCGCGCAATGAGAAGCCCGAAAGAATGCCTCCTACGACTGGGCCCGCCATCATGCCCACGAGAAATGAACCGTTATAGAGCGATTGTGCACGTGCGCGATGATCATCATCGACAGCGCGAAGCAAGATAGATCCGGCCGCAACAGAGAACATTGATGAGCCAAGCCCACCAACTGCGCGGAAGATCAGTAGTTGGCTGTAATTCTGCGCCATACCTGCAGCAAATGAAGTAAGTGAGACAAATCCAATTCCAAATGAATAGACAAGTCTTTCACCGAAGTGGTCTACGAGTTTCCCAGAGATAAGACCGGATGCGAATCGAGCAAAGGCAAAGGCGGAGAGAATTGCACCTACTTGCGCATTATTTACTCCGAAGGAGCGAGCGAAGAGTGGCAAAGTTGGGGCGATGATTCCAAAGCCAACGGCCACAAAGAAAGAGGCGAAAACAAGAACACCAACCTCTCGCGGAAATTCCGCAAAGGGGTTGGTGAACTTGTTGGTAAGTTTCTTAACCAAGCGCCTCGCCTGCAGCCTCATTGCGCGCTGATGCGTAATCAGCGTTGGTACGCAATGGTGTCTCGCGCAGGAATAGCGCGAAGACGAATCCAATCGCAACTACCGGAGCTGCGACAAAGAAGACTACGTGGAATGAGTCCACAAAAGCGTTGAGCGCAGTTGTCTTAATTACTGGCGGAAGTGTCTGAAGAACAGAGGTGTTGTTCTGAATTCCAGCGAGCTTCTTAGGATCAAAACTTGCTACCGCGCTTGGGTTCTTAGCCGCTAACTCGGTGAAGTTAAGAGTTAAGTAATGTGCCAAGCGATTGGTGAGAATTGTTCCGAAGATTGCAGTACCAAATACTGATCCGAGTGAGCGGAAGAAGGTATTTGAGCTCGTTGCAACACCCATATCGCGGAAATCAACAGAGTTTTGAAGTGCGATAACGATTGTCTGCATGGAGAGACCAAGGCCAGCGCCGACCATGATGGCGTAGATCGATAGCTGCCAATATGGAGTATCAATCTGTAGACGGGTCATAGCCAAGATTCCAAGTGCCATAAGCGCAGTTCCGGCAATTGGGTAACGCTTGTAATGACCATGCTTGGTAATCAACTTACCGCTGATAATCGAAGTCGAAACGATACCGAGCATAAGTGGAATCAATTTGAGTCCCGCAGAAGTTGCTGAGTATCCCTTCACAACCTGCATGTAGAGAGGCAACATAACGATTGCCCCGAACATTCCAGCACCAATAATTAAACCGAGGACTGAAGTAACAGAGAAGGTGTGGTTCTTAAAGAGATAGAGCGGAAGGATTGGTTCGACTGCCTTTGATTCGACATAAAGGAAGACGAGAGTAAGAACGAGTCCAGCTACCAAATAACCGATGGTACGAGAGTCGGTCCAGCCATTTTGTGGGCCGTAGATTGAAACTGAGAGAAGCGTTGTTACGACAGCGGCAACGAGAAGGAGCGCACCGAGGTAATCAATCTTATGTTCGCGCTTCACCTTTGGAATATGGAGAACAGCTGAAGTAATAGCAAGAGCAGCAATACCAAATGGAAGATTGATGTAGAAGATCCAACGCCATCCGGTAACACCAAAAATTTTGTGGTGATCTGAGAAGAATCCACCAAGGAGTGGACCTGCAACTGATGAGAGTCCCCAGACAGCACCAAAGTAACCCTGGTAGCGGCCACGTTCGCGTGGGGGAACGATGTCACCAATAATGACGAAGGTAAGCGCCATCAAGCCACCTGCGCCGAGCCCTTGAACTGCACGAGTTGCAATTAACTGCGTCATGTTCTGTGAAGCACCAGCTGCAAATGAACCGATAAGGAAGGTCACGATGGCAAACTGGAAGACGATACGTCGCCCATAGAGATCAGAAATCTTGCCGTAAAGAGGCGTTGATGCAGTTGAAGTAAGTAGGTATGCAGTTACTACCCAGGTGTAATGGTCAAGGCCATTGAAATCTTCAACGATGCTCTTAAGGGCTGTTGAGACGATGGTCTGGTCGAGGGCTGCAAGAAGCATTCCTGTCATCAAACCGCTGAGAATAATCATGATCTCGCGGTGCGAGAATTGTTTTGATGGCGCGTTTGTAGTCATAGGCGGTAAGTTTACTGCGTGAAATCAGTAATCGCAGACCAACTCGTTAAAACCTACGATAAAGGCAGAGTTCGCGCACTCGATAATCTCAGCCTTGATGTTGAAGAAGGCACTGTTCTTAGCGTTTTAGGCCCTAATGGTGCAGGCAAGACAACTGTGGTTCGAATTCTGACTACCTTATTACGGCCTGATTCAGGAAGCGCCAGCGTTGCAGGTATTGATGTCATAAAGAATCCTGAGAAAGTTCGCGAAGTTATTGGATTATCAGGTCAATATGCAGCTGTCGATGAAATTCTTACCGGCTATGACAACCTCGTGATGTTTGGCGAGCTCTATCACTTAGGCAAGAAGCAGGCAGTTATTCGCGCCAATGAATTACTTGAACGATTTGCACTTACAGAGGCTGCAAAGCGGCCAATCAAAACGTATTCCGGCGGTATGCGACGTCGCCTTGATTTGGCTGCATCGCTGATTGTTAAACCAAAAGTTTTATTTTTAGATGAGCCAACAACCGGACTTGATCCTCGTGGCCGCCAAGAGATGTGGGGAGTTATTGAAGAACTCGTCAAAGGTGGCGTCACGTTACTTCTCACCACGCAGTATCTGGAAGAAGCCGATCAATTAGCTGATGAAATTGCGGTGATAGATACCGGAAAGGTAATTGCTCGTGGAACATCAGATGCTCTCAAGAAGCAGGTCGGTGGAGAACGACTCGAAGTCGTTGTAGAACAAGCCAATGTTGCTAAGACTTTAGAGATCGTTGCAGCAGTCAGCGGAAATAAAGCATCACTCGATGAAGGTCTGCGCCTTATCTCGGCCCCCGTCTCGACCGGGTCCGCTGCCCTCTTTGAAGTTCTCAAATCACTCGATAGCGCCGGAATTCATGCCCTCGATGTAGGCGTCAAGCGCCCATCACTCGATGATGTATTCCTCTCGCTCACCGGCCATGCCGCAGAAGAGAAGCGCGCAGAAAATGAAGAGAAGAAGAGAGGAAGAAAATGAGCGCAATCAACGATGTAGCAATCATTACTCGTAGACAACTCTTACTACTGACTCGAGTCCCTGAAGTTCTTATCTTCTCAACAATTCAACCCGTCATGTTTGTCTTGCTCTTCCGCTTTGTCTTTGGTGGCTCGATTAGCACTGGCCAACCAGGTGGATATGTACAGCTCTTAATGCCGGGAATCTTCGTACAAACTGTGGCATTTACCTTGGCAGGAACAGCTTCTGGCTTAGCCGAAGATATGAAGAAAGGTTTGATTGATCGCTTTAGATCTCTTCCGATTTCGCAATCAGCTCTCGTTGTCGGTCGTACTCTCGGTGATTCACTCCTTAACATCGTAGTTCTGACAGTGATGGGAATCGCCGGCTTCGTTGTTGGTTGGCGACCATCGGCAGGTCTAGGCAACGTTGCACTTGGTTTCTTATTCTTACTCTTCTTCGGTTACGCGCTCTCGTGGGTTGGTGTGTTGGTTGGACTCTCCGCCTCAGATGCGCGCGTCGTGCAGAACGTCAGTTTTATTGTCACATTTCCGCTGACTTTCTTATCTAATGCATTTGCACCAACTACCGGAATGCCACGTATCTTGCAGTACTTTGCTGAGTGGAACCCAGTCTCAACGATGGTGGCAGCATGTCGCCAGCTCTTTGGGCTTAAAAATAAATTTGGTGCAACTGCTGGTTCATATCCAAGCGAGCACCCGCTCACAACATCACTGGTCTATATGGTTGTGATCATGGCGATCTTTATTCCACTCAGTCTGCGTAAATATCGCAACTCACTGGATTAAGCGAAGAACTCCGCTGCTTTAATCTCGACCTTAATTTCACGGCCATTCGGCGCCGTGTAAGAGACAGTTGCTCCAATATCAGCGCCCATCACTGCGGCACCGAGGGGAGACTTTTCAGAGTAGACATCGAGATCGCCGGATGCAATCTCGCGAGAACCTAGTAAGAATTTCATCTCATCTCCTGCAATTACTGCAGTAACCACCATTCCGGCGCCAACTTTTCCATCAGCGCTTGCTGGGGGAGTTCCGATGTGTGCATTCTCCAACATCTGCTTGAGCTGACGGATGCGAGCCTCCATCTTTCCTTGCTCATCACGTGCTGCGTGGTAGCCGCCATTTTCCTTGAGATCGCCTTCTGCGCGAGCTGCTTCAATCTTGGCGGTGATCTCTTTACGACCTTCACCTTCAAGGTGCGCGAGTTCAGCAGCTAAACGATCGGCTGCTTCTTGGGTTAACCACGTCTGTTGTGAACTCATAAGGGTCAATGTTAGGGGATTGATATTGATTAGAGAATTCGGCAGCGTGCAATACCGACATTGACCGCATCTGCACGCGTAGGGATCGTGACCGAGCGTTCGAGATAGGTACTTCCGGCGGGAATCGCATCATCAATCTGGCCGACAATATTCTTATCGATATCACGAGCAGTCAAAGTGCAGGTTACTTCTTGCTTTTCATTCTGTCGTTGTACTGAATAGCGAATGACAGGATTTCGAGGGTCGGTGGTTGCGAAAGAGATGAGATCAGTACGAATTGCAGGGTTTGCATGATGCAGCCCAGCCCACACAATCCATGCACCACCGATGAGCGCAAAGAGAGTTGCATAACGAATCCAAGCGTTAGCTGGCTTGATTCCATATCGATCATTAAAATCGAATTGGCTCTCTTTCGAACTCATGGGAGAATCCTCTCATGTCTAAGAATGTCGAAGTAGGTACAGCTGGCTCGCTCACGATGATCGTGCTCTTCTCGGCAGTGACTCTTCTCTTGCGCAGTTTCTATAAGCGCTACACACGACTACAACAACGCGGCGATGAAAATCAGGAGAATGAACTCTAAATTGAAGAAGTTTGGGCAAGGCTTTCTTGTACTGCTTCTCGCCTTATCTTTTATCTCATTAGGAATCTGGCAATTACATCGCGCCCAAGATATGAAGAGCTCTTCAACCGTCGCTATCGATAACCATATCTATCCGCTGACAGAACTTGCTGCGGCAAGCGGCTCCATCCCGCCGGCAGCAATTGGCAAAGTTGTGTCGACTTCGGGCCACTACATCGCCAATTTCAAGGCACCTCATCAGAAAGATGGCAAGGGCGTAATCGCTGATTGGGATGTCGCCTTGCTGCAGACTGATACCGATACTGCAATCTTGGTAGTGCGCGGACTTTGGCAGGATCGTTTTGTCAGCCCCGAGATTGTCATGTCTACCAATGTAGAAATTACTGGCACTTTGCTTCCACATCAGAACGATGATCGCGCAGAGAATACGGCGCAACAACTTTCGCGCCTCGATAGCAGCCTCTTGACTGGCCAAACTCAGATGCAACTTTTCGACGGCTTCATTATGGAAAAATCAGAGTCGACGAGATCCGGCCCCGTCACGCGCACCAGAATTTCGACCCCCGTCCTCACTTCTGGCGTTCCCGGCTTTTACTGGCAGCACATCTCCTACGTTGTGATCTGGTGGTTGATGGCGCTCGTGATTCTCTGGCTGCCGTTCTATGGTCGACGCAATAGAATTAATCCATGAGTGAAGCCCAGACCTTCGGAGCCCTTGCACGTTTTCGCCTGATGGCAATTCTCTGTGGCGTTAACCTCTTGCTCTTGATCTTTGGTTATATGCCGGCGAAACATATCTTCCATGTTGTTCAGACTCACCAATGGATGGTCTTTATCCCAGTCGCACATGGCTATCTCTACATCATCTATATCCTCACGGCGCTGCAGATTGGGGTGCAGAAGAAGATGTCGCTACCTGTGATCATCGCCCTTATCGCCGCTGGCACTCTGCCCTTCGCCTCATTTATCGCCGAGCGCAGAATTGTGAAGAAGTACAGCTAAAGCCCTTAAGTTAACTTTCGATGACGTCCTTCTAGTTAATGGCGTGTCGCACGAAAAGTCCGATTCTTTAGTTCTATCTTTTGAGAGTCAGAAGCACCACCCATCCCCACCGTAGAAATACGGCTAGTCACAACTAAAGAGAATGGTTAGGCCTTGGCTACTTCTAAATCGGCTGCGACAAGTAAGAGCAATTCTGCCCGTAAAACATATGTTTTAGATACCTCGGTACTTCTGGCAGATCCAGGTGCAATCAAACGATTTGAAGAACATGAAGTAATCATTCCGATCGCCGTAATTGGCGAACTCGAGACCAAGCGCGATCATCCTGAACTCGGCTACTTTGCACGAGCTGCTCTGCGCGCCCTCGATGATCTGCGGATCGAACATGGCCGCCTAGATTCACCTCTGACAATTACCCCTGAAGGCGGCACGCTTTCGGTCGAACTCAACCACACTGATTTAAGTACTCTGCCACACGGTTTTCTGCGCGATGGCACCAATGATTCGCGCATCTTGGCAATCTCAAAGAATTTGATGTCGGATGGAAAACACGTTGTATTGGTCACGAAAGATTTGCCACTGCGCGTCAAGGCATCATCGGTCGGAGTTGAGGCACAGGAATATTTAGCAGAACTGGTTTCAAATAGCGGCTGGACTGGAATTGAAGAAGTATCTGTCGGCCATAACATCATTGACGATCTCTATGCATCAGATCGCGCCGAACATGAGAGCGCTCACCAATTTCCCGTCCATACCGGAGTCGTTCTTCACTCTGAAAAGGGAAGCGCTCTGGCTCGAGTCACCGCAGATAAGCAGCTCCAATTAGTTCGCGGTGATCGCCAAGCATTTGGACTCCACGGTCGTTCGGCAGAACAGCGGATTGCGCTCGACCTTCTACTCGATGACAGCATCGGCATCGTCTCACTCGGTGGCCGCGCTGGAACTGGAAAGTCTGCGCTCGCACTCTGCGCCGGACTTGAAGCGGTGATGGAGAAGCGCCTCCATAAGAAGGTCGTCATCTTCCGTCCTCTCTATCCAGTCGGCGGACAAGAGTTGGGCTACCTGCCAGGCAGCGAAGGCGAGAAGATGTCGCCGTGGGCACAGGCGGTCTTCGATACTTTGGGAGCTTTAGTCAGCCAAGCGGTAATCGATGAAGTTATCGATCGCGGCTTGATCGAGGTTCTGCCCTTGACGCATATCCGTGGCCGCTCACTCCACGACTCCTTCGTTATCGTCGATGAAGCGCAGTCGCTCGAACGTGGTGTTCTGCTGACTGTGCTCTCACGAATCGGCCAAGGTTCGCGCGTTGTGATGACCCACGACGTCGCCCAGCGCGACAACCTTCGAGTCGGTCGCCATGATGGTGTGGTCGCTGTGGTTGAAACCCTCAAGGGTCACCCGCTCTTCGCCCATGTGACCTTGACTCGATCAGAGCGCTCGCCGATCGCAGCTCTAGTCACCGAGATGCTCGAAGGCTCACCGGTCTAGCCTGCTGTTCACCCTCTATTTACCCCTTCTTTATATCTCACAGTTACAAATGGGACATTTAGGACTTTGCCCTAACTGACCTGCGCTTTTATCTATCCACATCTCGCCCCAATCCTGAGAATTTGCGACTCACGCGGGGAAAGATTTGCGACTCACCCCATCCCTTGCCAGCCTTTACCCATTCCCCCAAGCGCTGGGCCTTCTTGCAAGGCCTGGTTGCGATGTGGATCGAGTGAAGGAAGGAGATCGAAATGAAGTTAGGCCCTCGTGGATTTATCAGTTCTATCTCCAGCCTCCGTATTTCTCGAGCCACCAAGCCAGCTCTCTGGGCAACTGTCGGCGGACTTCTGATCCTCGCCTCGGCTCAACCAACTGCCTATGGTCTCGACTTTCCTATGACGGTCCGCGTCTCACTTCCTCCAATTCATAGCGATGATGCCAAGAGCCTCACCGTCGCCTCCAATCCGGCGGCAGGTTCTCTTGCTAGCCAGATCGCCGAGATGGCGATCGTCGCGGGCATCAGCCAGCAGGTCGAGATGGCCCGCACCATCGATGGCGCCAAGTTGGTCGCTAAGCAGATTATGAGCAATGAGTATTCATGGGACGGTCGCCAAGTGGGCTGCCTCAATAAATTGTGGGATCGCGAGAGCCATTGGAATTACAAGGCTCACAACTATCATTCGGGCGCACATGGAATCGCTCAAGCGCTACCAGCCGTCAAGATGGAGATCATCTCCGACGATTGGCGCACCAACCCAGTGACACAGATCCAATGGGGACTTCATTACATCAGCCTTCGATATAACACACCTTGTACTGCGCTGGCCAAGTTCAACCGCAGCCGTTATTACTAAACCTCAGATTAATTCTCTGGTTTCATACCAATTGTTAAGGGCCGCATAGTTTCGGCGAAGAAATCATTTCCTTTATCGTCGACAACGATAAATGCTGGGAAATCGACAACATCGATTTTCCAGACAGCTTCCATTCCTAGCTCTTCAAAATCGAGAACTTCAACTTTGGTAATGCAATCTTGTGCAAGACGTGCCGCAGGTCCACCGATTGATCCCAAGTAGAAACCACCATGGCTCTTGCAGGCATCGGTTACTTGCTTGGAGCGATTACCTTTCGCCAACATCACGAGCGAACCACCGTGTGATTGGAAGTAATCGACATAAGAGTCCATGCGACCGGCAGTCGTTGGACCAAATGATCCAGATGCCATTCCGACCGGAGTCTTAGCAGGGCCGGCGTAATACACGGCGTATCGCTTTAAGTAATCTGGCATTGGTTTGCCAGCATCGAGCATCTCTTTAATCTTGGCATGGGCGATATCGCGCGCCACCACAATAGTTCCGGTCAGTGCTAGACGGGTCTTAACCGGGTGCTGCGAAAGTTGCGCACGCACTTGATCCATGGGCTGATTGAGGTCAATCTTCACCACGTTATCGTCGAGATGTGCATCAGTTGTTTCAGGTAGGAAGTGTGCGGGATCTGTCTCAAGTTCCTCGAGAAAGATGCCATCTTTGGTGATTTTCGCCTTTGCTTGGCGATCTGCCGAACACGAAACCGCGATTGCAATGGGCAGCGATGCACCATGGCGAGGTAAGCGAACTACGCGCACATCGTGACAGAAGTACTTGCCACCGAATTGCGCGCCGATTCCAAGCTTCTGTGTTAGCTTAAATACTTCTTCTTCTAACGCAATATCGCGGAAGCCGTGGCCGGTCGCTGCATCACCTGATGTTGGCAGGTTATCGAGGTAGTGAGTGCTTGCCAGCTTTGCAGTCTTCACTGTGTGCTCTGCGCTAGTTCCGCCAATAACAATTGCTAGGTGGTAGGGCGGACAGGCAGCGGTTCCGATGGAGCGAAGTTTTTCATCTAACCAATTCATAAAGGATGCCGGATTTAATACCGCTTTGGTCTCTTGATATAAGAATGATTTATTTGCACTGCCGCCACCTTTAGCGATAAACATAAAGTTGTATTCAGCTTGATGATCGCTATCGGCATAGATTTCAATCTGTGCCGGCAAGTTATTGCCTGTGTTCTTCTCTTCCCATGTTGTCACCGGAGCCATCTGCGAATAGCGCAGATTAAGTTTGGTAAATGCGTTGTAGACACCTTGTGAAAGCGCGACCTCATCCTTGGCCGCGGTCAGTACATACTGACCTTTCTTTCCCATAATTAACGCAGTTCCGGTGTCTTGGCACATCGGCAGAATTCCACCGGCTGCGATATTGGCATTCTTCAATAAATCAAGCGCTACAAAGCGATCATTAGCTGAAGCTTCTGGATCCTTTAAAATCTTTGCTAATTGCTCGAGGTGTTCGGTGCGCAGATAATGCGAAATATCGTGGATCGCGGTCTCCGTCAGCAAAGTCAGAGCAGATGGTTCGACCTGAAGAAACTCTCTATCGCCGAGCTTGATAACGCTGACACCTTCTTTAGAAAGAAGACGGTACTTAGTTGTATCTGCACCCAATGGCAGAAGATCGGAGTATGTAAAGTCTGGAGACATTACTCGTCCTCAGAAGTCTGGGTTGGCTTCTTAGCTGCATCCAACTTCTTCTTTGCGCCATCGAGCCATTCTTGGCAGATCTTGGCTAACTCTTCGCCACGTTCCCAGAGCTTGAGCGATTCTTCGAGAGTTGCACTGCCATCTTCAAGTGATTCAACAATTTCTGCGAGTTCATCGCGAGCATCTTCGTAAGAGGGCTTTGCATCCTTAGTGGCCATGAGCTCAATCTACTCCGTGTCGATTACTCGTTGACTGTGGCGCGGGTCTCGCCCTTTGCCACCCGGATACGTAGTGAAGTGCCGGCCTTTACCTTCGTGGCATCGCGAACGATTGCGCCATCGACTAACTGCACAACTGCATACCCGCGATCCATCGTTGCTTGAGGAGAGAGCGAACGCAGATGAGCCTTTACACCTTTTAGCTCTTTCTTCTCGATTTCGAGAATGGAGGCGAAGCTGCGGATGGAACGATCGCGCCAAGCCTTGATTTCATCGCGGCGGCTAGTGACCATGACGCTGGGATCTTTCATCACCGGGCGATTGCGTAACTGCGCAATCTGATTGAGCTCGTAATCAACGGTTGCAAGTAAGCGGCGATACATTCGATCGCGGATCTTCTCGATATCGCTCATTTCTTGTGCAATATCTGGCACCACGCGCTTAGCTGCATCTGTAGGAGTTGAGGCGCGGTAATCGGCAACCAGGTCGAGAAGCGGCGCATCTTTCTCGTGGCCAATGGCGCTAACAATCGGCGTAGTACAACGTGCTGCCAAGCGCACAAGCGATTCATCGCTGAAAGGAAGGAGATCTTCAAATGATCCTCCGCCACGAGTAATGATGATGACATCAACATCGGGGTTGGCTTCAAGTTCTGTCAGTGCCGCCGATACTTCAACGACAGCGGCAGCGCCTTGCACAGCAACTTCGCGAATTTCAAATTGCACTGCTGGCCAGCGACGTCGGGCATTTTCTACAACATCTTTCTCTGCATCGGTATTACGGCCACAGATAAGTCCAACTGTGTGTGGCAGGCGAGGAAGTGCAATCTTGCGATCGGCGCTAAAGAGACCTTCAGCTGCTAATAACTCTTTCAACGCTTCAAGTCGGGCAAGGAGTTCACCAACTCCAACTTGGCGAATCTCTTTCGCTGACATGGTGAGCGAGCCATTTTTGGTAAACCACGATGGCTTGGCATGAATCACAACGCGCGCATTTGGGGGCAGTGGCTGCACACTTGCTAATACTGTTTTGTAACACATCACTGAGATACTCATATCGGCGCTGGTATCGCGCAGGCGCATAAAGGCCATGCCACCGCTGCGTTCGTTGAGTTCAGAGATCTCGCCCTCAATCCAAATTGGGCCCAATCGGTCGATGTAATCCTTAATTGCTTCAGAGACCACGCGCACTGGCGCTGGGGATTCACTTGAAGTTTCGAACATAGCGAGAGCCTAATAGACTGCGCGATATGAGCAAGAGAGTTCTCCTAGCTGCGCCGCGTGGATATTGCGCAGGGGTTGATCGAGCCGTTGTAGCCGTTGAAAAATCGCTCGAACTCTATGGCGCCCCTATCTATGTCCGTAAAGAGATTGTCCATAACAAACATGTGGTCTCAACTCTCGAACAACGTGGCGTAATTTTTGTGAACGAGACCGATGAAGTTCCAGAAGGTGCCACCGTTGTATTTTCCGCGCACGGAGTATCTCCTGCAGTTCATGCCGAAGCTGCCGCCCGTAACCTCAAGACCATCGATGCAACCTGTCCTTTAGTGACAAAGGTTCATAATGAGGTGAAGCGATTTGCTGATGAAGAAACTGAAATTCTATTAATTGGCCACAATGGCCACGAAGAAGTTGAAGGCACAGCAGGAGAAGCGCCCGGAAAAGTTCGGGTAGTCGATGGACTCGATGAAGCGCGCACGATTCAACCAACTCCGGGAAAGAAATTAGTCTGGCTAACTCAGACAACTCTTTCAGTCGATGAAACCATGCAATCGGTGGCAATTCTCAAAGAGCGTTTTCCAGAGATTGCTAATCCACCCAGCGATGACATCTGTTATGCAACTCAGAATCGCCAAGAGGCAATCAAGGCGATTGCTCCACAGGCCGATCTCGTACTCGTTGTCGGATCTACCAACTCTTCTAACTCAGTCCGCTTAGTGGAAGTTGCTCTCGAATATGGAGCCAAGGCCGCTTATCTCATCGACTATGCCGAAGAGATGAAGGAAGAGTGGCTGATGAATGCTGAAACAATTGGCGTCACTAGCGGCGCATCTGTTCCTGAAATTCTGGTTGACGACTTGCTGAAGCATCTAGGAATGCACGGCTATCACGATGTGCAAGAAGTCCGGGCGACGGAAGAGACTCTTCTTTTTGCTCTACCCAAAGAGCTCCGCGCTGATCTGAAGAAGGCGTAATGGCAACGACCTTCGTAGATATTCAAGGCGAGAAGTTGGCAGTTGAGATCTATGAACCGAAAACCCGCATCGCAGATGTGGTGCTAGTACATGGCTTTACCGGCAGCAAAGAAGATTTCAATCTCATTGGTCCACTGCTCGCCGATATGGGATATCGCGTACTCACCTTTGATAATCGTGGCCAACATGAATCTGCTCATAGCGCACGAGAAGATGCATATCAGGTGCTTTCGCTCGCGCGCGATGTAGTTGAGTTGGTAGAACACTTTGGTTTAGAGAAACCGCATCTACTCGGCCACTCATTTGGCGGCCTGGTATCGCAACGCGCGCTCGTTGAATCGCCGCAGACCTTTGCATCACTCACAATCTTCTGCAGTGGCCCACATTGGATTCCAGATAAACCCGATCTCGATGCAACGATTCATATTATGCAGACCATGTCGATGAAGGATTCGTGGGATAAATATAAGGAAGCGACAGATAAATTACTTCCGCGCTACGAACTGTATAAGAAGCGCTGGACTGCTTCAGATCCTCGCTCGACACACACTATGGCGCTCCACTTACAGAACGCCCAGCCGTTGATTGAGCAGTTGGTAGCAACGCGAGTTCCGATCCATGTTATTTATGGTGCGAACGATGATGCTTGGCCACTTGCGATGCAGGATCAGATGGCAAAAGATTTAGCAGCCCCACTTACCGTTATTGAAGATGCAGGGCATTGCCCCAATGAAGATCAACCGGAAGAGACCGTTGAAGTTTTAGCTAGCTTCTGGAGCGCTCTGTAAACGCTTAGAGGGACGGTTCTTCGCTTTCTCGTTGAAGAACATAAACCATCCGTAAAGTGCGCCAATTAAGAGAAATGGTGCAACACCGGCAAGAGATGCAATGAAATCAATTCCGATGCGGGCTGGGTGTAGCCCATCGCTTAAGAAGATGTAGATCAGTGTTGTTGCAGCAAAGGCAAGTGGCGGAGTAACGGCTGCGGCATAACGTGTTCCGGTGCGTCCATATGCAACGCCACCGTAGGTAACAAGTAAGAGGATGAGCCCGGTAAGAATTCCAGCGCCGTTGCGAATCCACATCTCAAGCCACGAGAAGATCAAGATTAAGAGAGTTTGAAGAACAACAACTCCCTCTTTTTTAAGGCCGGGCCCGGAAAGGGAAGGCTTCTTCATTGTTGATGTGCTCATGAGTTACTCCTCTACTACTTCAACATCGATAAAATCGTCCCAGTCCAACTTAGGATTGGCGAGATCTGGGTTATTGAGAGCTCGAACATCTGATGGGGCATCAGGGTATTCGATTGCTAGCTTCTCTTTATCGCCGCTGACGCCAAGTTTATGGATACGCAGGGCTGGAGATAAGACAGTCTTTTCCGCAGTTGGCACCAGATCTTCATAGGCCTTTGAGGTTGAGTTAATTGCCTTACCGACAGCGACAATCTTGGTATGTAAAAGTGTGAGGTTCTTGAGAAATGTTCCGGCGACTTTGGTGATGTCATCGGCATTCTCGGCTAATTGGTTGCGGGTAAAGATATGGCCAACTGTGCGCAGCAGCGCCATCATCGAAGTTGGGGTAGCGAGCGTGACGCCGACCTTAAAGGCCTTTTCGAGCAAGAGGGGATCGATACGAAGTGATTCTGCGAGAAGGGTTTCAAAGGGGAGGAAGAGAACTACAAAATCGGGAGAGCCCTGTGACTTGTGATAGCCGCGTTTGGCAAGGGCATCGACATGCTTGAGTAAATCTTTGGTGTGTGCAGCCAGTAGTTCGTCGCGTTCGGATTGCACATCTGTGCCGAATGCTTCGAGGAAACGATCAAAAGGAAATTTGGAGTCGATAAATAATTTGGAGCCACCCGGCATGGCAACTGTGATGTCGGGAATGCCAGATGAATCAGAGTCGGTAGTAGAACGTTGCGCTTGGTATTCGTGTCCTTCGCGCAAGCCAGCTTGCTCTAAGAGAAGTTGTAACTGCGCCTCGCCAAATTTTCCACGAGTCTGTGAATTTGAGAGCGCACCGGCAATCTTCTTGGTCTCATCAAAGAAAGAGGTAGAGGCTTTACGCATCTCATCGATGGTGCCGATTAATTGCGTTTCAGATGCAACGCGTTGCACAGCAGCTTCTTGCGCTTGGGTGCGCATGGTCTCGACAGATTTCTTCATCTCTTCCATCTGCGTTGCAATCTTTGTATCGTTTTCAGATTTTGCTTCTGCAGCTTTGAGGCGATCATCAGATGCTTTGAGTAAGACCTTTACATCGTTGAGTTCTTGCGCCAACTTTTCTGAACTGTTGCCAGTATTTTTAGCGCGCGAAATCCAGATACCAAGGCCCAATCCAAGAAAGAGGCCGATAATCAGGGTTATTAAGGTCACGAGTGCGCTGGACATGGGGCAATCGTGGCAGGAGGCACTGACAATCCCGCGTAGGCTGTCCTACTTATGAGCCTCTCTATTGGAATCGTCGGTCTTCCGAATGTCGGAAAGTCGACCCTTTTTAATGCTCTCACCAAGAACAATGTCTTGGCCGCTAACTATCCCTTCGCCACCAT
>JBAXLF010000009.1:0-32911 GCA_037134955.1 Actinomycetota bacterium
AAGCCAACACTGGCGGAGATTGAAGCGGCGAAACAAGCTGAAGCTGTAAAGAAAGCGGCAGCTGATGCAGCTGCGAAGAAGTTAGCTGCTGCAAATGCGACCCTCAAACAACTAACGGCAAAATCCAATGCGGCACGTGCTCTCTATAAGAAGGCGCAACAGGAGTTAGCAATCGCAACTTCACAAGCGGTGGCGGCTGCTCAACATGCGGCGGAGACAGCTGCTGCGGTACAGCAAGCCCATCGCATCATCGGAAAGTTAGCGGCAAATGCCTACATCCTTGGTGGCAATATGAGCGATATCCAACCGTTGCTCAGCTCTAATGGTCCGCAAGAGTTAGTAGATCAACTCTCTACGCTAAATACTTTAGGTGCGCGCAACACGACTGCCTTAGAACGATATAAAGCTGCGGAAATTGTGGCAAAGGCGGCCAAGCAGAGAGCCGATGATGCAAAAGCTTTACAAGTAACTGCTACTGCAAAGGTAGCGGCTGCTAAGAAGGTGGCTGATGATGCACAAGCGCTTCAACAACAGGAAGTAAATAAACTTCAGGCAGTTCAGAATCAATTGATGAAAGAGCTTGCCTCCGCGCGTAATGTGCGAGTCACTCTCGAGCAACAACGACAGTTAGCGCTGCTCGAAGAGAACCAAGCAACAATTGCAACGACCACAATTAATCAGGCAAAGGTCTGGCCGGATATCGGCTTTAAAGGTCGCACGACGGTTCGCACTACAGAGGCGCAACGTTTAGCGGCAGTCGCCTTTGCGAAGGTGCAAGTGCTGGCGCGCAAGCCATATGTATGGGGAGCGCAAGGTCCCAACTCATTCGATTGTTCAGGTCTGGTCTATGCCGCGTACAAAGCAGCTGGACTTGATTGGCCGAATTGGGATCGTCTCAACGCAGCCTTATATGCCGGTTATACAAAACATGTCTCCTTGACTGAGCTTGCGCCCGGAGATTTGCTCTTCTATTCCTATAAAGGAACTATCTCAACAATCCATCACATCACTATCTATGCAGGTGGCGGAATGATGTGGGAGGCCAATTCCACCAAGACTGGCCTCATCTACTCCAGTATTTATAGCGTTAAAGGGCTTATGCCATTTGGTGGTCGGGTCTAACCTTCATCTATGACTGATGCCATCGTTGCTATTCGCAACGCTGTAAAACCATTTCTTCAAAGCTGCGAAGCTGGTGATCTTGTTTTGGTTGCAGTATCTGGTGGCGCAGATTCGTTGGCACTTGCATATGCACTTCTCAAAGAATCACAACCGCTTGCTATCACAGCTGTCGCAGTGACGATTGATCATCAACTTCAGGCAGGCTCTGCTCTTCAAGCCGAGAAAGTTCTAAGCCAATTGAAAGAGTTCGGATATGAGAAAGTTTTTATTGAAAAGGTTGTGGTCGATATTAAGTCCGGCATCGAAGCTGGCGCTCGTGATGCACGCTATCAAGCACTTACGGCGGTTGCGGAAAAAGAGCAAGCGCAGAAAATCTTCTTAGGCCATACTCGTGATGACCAAGCTGAAACTGTCCTGCTTGGCTTAGCGCGCGGTTCAGGAACTCGTTCACTTTCAGGGATGGCAGTTGAGAACGGCAAATATGTACGCCCACTCCTTGCAATTACGCGCGCGCAGACTGTCGCGGCTTGTGAAGAGATCGGAGTTGTATTTTGGAACGATCCGCACAACATGAATAAAGATTTCTCGCGAGTGCGCGTTCGCAACGAAGTTCTTCCGGTAATGGAGGAGAAGATTGGCCCGGGAATTTCTGCAGCACTTGCTCGCAGCGCATCGCTATTGCGCGATGATGCCGACGCTCTCGATGCGATTGCGGATGTAGAAATCTCACAGCTCAATCTCGCCGATCTCGATTGCCAGAGGCTAGGAGAGCTGCCTCGCGCTATCCGCACCCGCATCATCCGCGCCGCGCTCTATGGCGCTGGAGCGCCCTCAGGCTCGATTACATGGGATCACGTGGCAGCAGTTGAGGCGCTCATCACTCATTGGCACGGTCAAGGGGCTCTCAGCCTTCCAGGTGGTGTGAAGGTTGAGCGAATTTCGGGCAGACTTTCGCTCTTAGCCCAGCCCTAGGTATCGAGGAGCAGACCACGTGGATTTAGCAGCAGTCGGAACCGATGTTGAAAGTGTTATCGCAACTGAAGAGCAACTTGCAGCAAAGATTGCAGAACTCGCAGCACGCGTTGATGCAGATTACAAAGATAAGAAGGTTCTACTTGTAGGTGTGCTCAAAGGCGCAATTATGGCGATGGCCGATCTCACTCGCGCAATGCAAACTCATATCGAGATGGATTGGATGGCAGTTTCTTCGTACGGTTCAGGAACAAAATCCAGTGGCGTAGTTCGTATTCTCAAAGATCTTGATCGCGATATCACTGGGCGCCATGTTTTGATTGTCGAAGATATTGTTGATTCTGGCTTGACTCTTTCCTGGCTTAAATCAAATCTCCTTTCGCGAGGAGCAGCATCGGTAGAAATTCTGGCAATCTTACGTAAGCCAGAAGCGGCAAAGGTTGATGTTGATGTGAAGTACGTTGGCTTCAATATCCCTAAAGAGTTTGTCGTCGGATATGGTCTCGATTTTGACGAGAAGTATCGCAACCTCTCATTTATTGGTGTGCTTGCTAAGCACATGTACTCATAAGGATATTTATGACTACCCAAAAACCAAGTAAGAATCCCAAGAAGATGAAGCTAGATTTGCATAAGTTGAAGAAGTCGGCCAAGCCTGCGGCTACCGATAACGCAAAGAAGGCGCCTCTTACCCGTTCACAGAAGATTTTTAAGGGGCCACTTTTCTGGATCATTGTTGCCATCTTTGCTGTGACAATCTTTGGCCAAATCACTAGCGCTGCTGGTCGCTATACCCAAGTTGAAACTTCTCAAGTTGTCGATGCGATTTCGAAGGCGCAGGTTCAATCTGCGCTCATCATCGATAAGTCACAGAAGATTCAACTCATACTCTCTGCAGGAAATACCATCAAAGGCTCGAGTAAAGTCGAAGCTTCTTATGTAGCGCGGCAAGAGCCCACTTTGGTTGATGCACTCACCGCCAACCCACCTACAAAGGGTTGGAACGTTGATGTTCCAACTCAATCATTCTTAACCTCACTCTTCTTCACCTTTGGTCCAATTCTGATTATTGGCTTCTTATTCTTCTTAATGATGGGTCAAGCCCAAGGTGGCAACCGCGTCTTCTCCTTTGGTAAATCTCGTGCCAAGTTACAGAACAATGAAGTTCCACAAAATACATTTGATGATGTTGCCGGAGCTGATGAAGCCATTGCTGAACTTGAGGAGATTGAAGATTTCCTCGCCGATCCCGCAAAGTACGCAGTGCTCGGTGCCAAAATTCCAAAGGGTGTTCTGCTCTACGGACCTCCCGGAACAGGTAAGACTCTGCTTGCTCGCGCTGTAGCAGGAGAAGCAAAAGTTCCTTTCTATTCGATTTCAGGTTCTGACTTTGTGGAAATGTTTGTTGGCGTCGGAGCAGCGCGCGTGCGCGATCTCTTTGCCCAAGCAAAGGCGAACGCACCAGCGATTGTCTTTGTAGATGAAATCGATGCAGTAGGACGTCAACGTGGCGCAGGTATGGGTGGCGGACACGATGAACGCGAACAGACTCTCAACCAACTGCTCGTTGAGATGGATGGCTTTGAAGCTAATGGGCAGGTAATTTTGATTGCGGCAACAAACCGTCCCGATGTTTTAGATCCAGCACTTCTGCGTCCGGGTCGCTTTGATCGCCAGATTCCAGTCGAACGTCCAGATCTCAAGGGGCGCGAAGATATTCTCAAAGTTCACGCCAAAGGTAAGCCACTGGCAAAGGATGTTGAACTCGTTGCATATGCGCGTCGTACACCAGGTTTTACCGGTGCAGACCTTGCCAATGTGCTCAATGAAGCGGCGCTATTAACTGCGCGCGAAGGTCAGAAGACAATTACCAATCTGCAGATGGATGAAGCAATCGATCGCGTGATGGCTGGACCACAACGCAAATCTCGACTTATGTCTGAGGAAGAACGTCGCGTCACTGCGTATCACGAGGCAGGGCATGCACTTGTTGCGCATGCACTTCCACACACTGACCCGGTTCATAAAATCACGATCATGCCGCGCGGTCGCGCACTTGGTTACACCATGGTCTTACCTGATGAAGATAAGTACTCAACAACACGCAACCAACTACTCGATCAATTGGCATATTCACTTGGTGGTCGCGCAGCTGAAGAACTTATCTTCCACGATCCATCAACCGGTGCTTCTAATGACATCGAGAAGGCAACAGCCCTGGCTCGCGCAATGGTGACGCAATATGGAATGACTGAAGCAATTGGGGCCATCAAGCTCGGTACAGATTCATCCGAACCATTTATGGGGCGCGACTACGGCCACCAACGTGATTACTCTGAGAACGTAGCTGCCACAGTCGATGCGGAAATTCGTAAATTGATTGAGAAGGCACATCAAGAGGCTTACGACATTCTCGAAGCAAACCGCGGCATTCTCGATGAAATGGTTCTGCAACTCCTTGAGAAAGAGACCCTCAACAAGGAAGAAATTTCGAAGATTTTTGCGAAAGTGAAATCATGGCCAAACCGTCCGGCATGGACTGGTTCTGCAACGCGCGTACCTTCTACTCAGCCTCCAGTTGCTATTCCAGAACGCGCCGCTGCAACTGCAGAGGCACCACGTAAAAATCGCCGCGTAAAGAAGACAACATCGAGTGAGTGATATTTCTTCTGTATCGATGGGGCCGGATGATGGAAGAGCATCACATCCTTACGATCAGGAGCGTGCCGAAAAAGCGGTCCGCGAACTATTACTTGCACTCGGCGAAGATCCAGAACGCGAAGGGTTGAAAGAGACTCCAGCGCGTGTGGCTCGTGCCTTCAAAGAGAATTTTGAAGGTCTGTGGCAGAAACCAGAAGATGTATTAACGACAACATTTGATATCGGGCATGAAGAGCTGGTCATCATCCGCGATATCGAAGTCTTTTCTCACTGCGAACATCACCTGACTCCATTTCATGGAGTTGCGCATGTTGGATATATCCCAAGTGGCAAAATTACCGGGCTCTCTAAAGTCGCGCGTTTAGTTGATCTCTTTGCGCGTCGTCCGCAAGTGCAAGAACGTCTCACCACTCAGATTGCCGATGCTCTCGTCGAAATTCTTAATCCTATGGGCGTCATTGTCATTATTGATTGCGAACATCTCTGTATGTCTATGCGAGGGGTTCGTAAATCACAAGCGCGCACAACCACCTCAGCGGTACGTGGAGTCTTGCGCGATGCCACAACTCGCGCAGAAGCAATTAGCCTTATTACGAATCGATAATTCCAGATGTTGGTGATGGGCATTCTCAATGTCACTCCTGATTCATTTGCCGATGGCGGAAAACATTTAGATACAGAAATTGCTATCGCACATGGTTTAGCGATGATTGCAGACGGTGCAGATATCATCGATATCGGTGGAGAATCAACGCGACCAGGAGCAGAACGAGTATCTGAAAGTGAAGAACAGGCTCGAGTGATTCCAGTAATACGGGCGCTGGCGCAAAGCCCTGCAATCATAAGCGTTGACACCATGCGCGCTTCAACTGCAAAACTTGCTGTGGAAGCAGGGGCTTCTATTGTCAATGATGTCAGCGGAGGAGCAGCCGATCCCGAAATGTTTGCAACAATTGCTCAATTAGATTGCAGATATATCTTGATGCATTGGCGAGGTCATTCAAAAGATATGAATGAGAAGGCTATTTACAAAGAGGTCGTAACTGATGTCATCGAAGAAGTATCTAGCCAACTCAACCGGGCGCTAGCCGCGGGTATCGCAAGAGAGAAGATCATCCTCGATCCTGGAATCGGTTTTGCTAAAGATGCCGAACATAACTGGGAGATTCTTCGTAGGCTCGATGAATTTACTGCGCTCGGATTGCCAATCCTGATTGGCCATTCTCGCAAGCGCTTCTTGGGTGGAGATAATCCCGATGAGCGTGAAGCAGCGACTATCGAGGTAACGAAATCATTAGTCGGCAGAGGAATCTGGGGAGTTAGAGTTCACGGTGTGGAGGCAAATGTTGAGGCGATACATTCATGAGCGATGTCATCACTCTTACCGGTATCTGGGGATTTGGCTATCACGGAGTCTTTGACCACGAAGCGAAGAATGGACAAGATTTCTTTGTCGATCTGGAGATCCACTTAGATTTATCGAAGGCAAGTGTGAGCGATAACCTGCAAGACACAATTGATTATGGTGCACTGGCCGACTTAGTTGTCGAAGAGATAACAGGTGAACGAGTTCAGTTAATTGAGAAGTTAGCGGGTCGAATTGCCGATCGCATCAAGGCGGGACATCCTGAAATAAGCAATATCGCGGTTACAGTTCACAAACCGAAAGCTCCCATCTCTGCTCAGACATCAGATATATCGGTCACGATTACGCGATGAAAGCAGTAGTGGCACTTGGCGCAAATATTGGAGATCCCAAGGAGCAGATGGATTTAGCTATCTCGATCTTGCGCGAAGCAACTGAAGTCATTGCAACATCTTCTTATTACACAACTAAACCTGTTGGAGGCCCAGAACAGCCTGACTACCTCAATGCGGTCTGTATTCTTGAAAGTGATTTACCCGCACTTGATTTACTTGCGCTACTTCATGGCATTGAGAAAACTCTGGGGCGGCAGCGAATCGAAAAGTGGGGTCCGCGCACAATCGATCTCGATCTCATTCAATATGGTGGTTTACTCAGTAAAGCTGATGAACTCGAACTGCCACATCCCCGCGCATATGAGCGTCGATTTGTTTTGGAACCCTGGCACGAGATTGAGCCCGATGCTGTGCTCCTCACACATGGAAAAATTTCTGCCCTTTTGGAGCAATTGCCGTAAAGCTTTAGAATTAACGTACTGCCTGCCCGGTACCTGAAAGGACTGGAGCCATGAAAGTAGTAACAGATGCACGCGAGCTTCCTTCTGCCTGCGCATTTGTTCCAACTATGGGAGCACTCCATGCTGGCCACGCATCGCTCTTTCGATTAGCTAAAAAATATAGTGAAGATGTTGTTGCAAGTATCTTCATCAACCCACTGCAATTTGAGAACCAGATAGATCTGGCTACCTATCCACGCACCCCAGAAATCGATCTTGAGATAGCAGCCGCCGCTGGAGTGACCCACCTGTGGCTTCCACAACAAGCTGAGATTTATCCAGCAGGTTTTAGCAAAGAATCTGCTGGGCCGATTGGAGATATCTACGAAGGCAAATCTCGTCCCGGACATTTCGATGGAGTTGTCACGGTTGTTCGTAGGTTCTTTGATCTCGTTAAACCTAAAGCTGCAATCTTCGGGGAGAAAGATTTTCAGCAGTTATATTTAATTAAAGCAATTGCAGGTGAAGTAGAAATTGTTGCAGCTCCTACAATTCGCGAAGGCGATGGTGTAGCTATGTCATCTCGCAATATTCGCCTCTCGCCCGATGCGCGGATTGCAGCACAAGTAATCTATAGAGCGCTTTCTCAAGCAAAGTCCGAGATTGAATTGCGCCAGATTTTGGCGACAGAACCGACATTTACTCTGGATTATGCCGATTACATCGATGAGCAAACTTTCAGCCACGCTCAATCTGATACTCAAGAGGTGCGAGCAATAGTTGCCGGCTGGATAAATGGCATCCGCTTGATTGACAATATGGCTATGGGAAACCGAGCATGAAGCTCCTGGCACAAGCACCGGGGTGGACTGCATCTGCCGATGTCATCGTTGTCGGATCAGGAATTGCCGGGCTTACTACTGCGCTGCAATGTCGCACATATGGATTATCTGTACTACTTGTAACAAAGGCGCGCGTTGATGAAGGTTCTACCAAGTGGGCGCAAGGTGGCATCGCAGCTGCACTTGGCGATGGCGATTCACCTGAGGCGCATGAGAAAGACACTCTGGTTGCAGGCGCTGGACTCTGTGATGTTGAGGCAGTTCGGGTATTGGTAACCGAAGGTCCCGAAGCGGTACGAAAGCTCATTGAACGTGGTGCGATTTTTGATAAAGAGGCGAGCGGAGAAATTTCCTTAACACGAGAAGGTGGACACCTTCGTAATCGCATTCTCCACGCCGGTGGCGATGCAACTGGTGCTGAAGTTTCGCGCGCTCTACTTGCCGCAGTGCAGAACGATCCGGAGATTGAAGTTGTGGAGCATGCACTTGTACTCGATGCGCTCAAGAACGATATTGGTGAAGTTTGCGGAGTAACTCTTCACGTTATCGGTGCTGGTAGCCGCGATGGTGTTGGTCGCGGTCTAGCTCGCGCCGTAGTGCTTGCAACTGGTGGGCTTGGACAAGTATTTGCGCAGACAACTAATCCATCTGTTTCAACTGGAGATGGTGTCGCATTAGCCCTGCGGGCAGGTGCCAAAGTTGCCGATGTTGAATTTATCCAATTCCACCCAACAGTCTTATGGCTTGGCGATAACTCAGAAGGTCAACAACCTCTGATTAGCGAAGCAGTTCGCGGCGAAGGCGCATATCTACTTGATGACAAGGGTGTGCGATTTATGCAAGAGATTCACCCGCTTGCCGAGCTTGCACCGCGAGATGTTGTCGCAATCTCAATTATGCGCGTGATGAATAAGTCTGGTGCGCATCATGTCTGGCTCGATGTCAGACACCTAGCAGGATTTAAAGAACGTTTTCCAACTATCTATGCATCATGTATGGCTCACGGTATTGATCCACTGAAAGATTTGATTCCAGTTGCTCCAGCATCTCACTATGCATCAGGGGGAGTGCGCGTAGATCTCAATGGCCGCACCAGTGTCAACGGACTCTATGCATGTGGTGAAACTGCATGTTCTGGTGTGCACGGCGCCAATCGCCTTGCATCTAACTCACTTCTCGAAGGCTTGGTCTTTAGCGCACGAATTGCAGCAGATATCGCAGCACATCTACCCGAGAAGAGTGATCCCGTTGAGAACGCATCTCAAGCGATTCTCCTTGATCCATCTGTGCGCCACGACATTCAAATCAGTATGAGCCGTGGTGCCGGAGTTCTTCGTTCATCCGATTCGCTGCTTAAGACAAGTTCTGATTTAACTCGTATTGAAGATAAGAAGAGCACAGAGCCATGTGTTGAAGCGTGGGAGACCACTAACTTATTCCAACTCGCACAAGCAATTTTGAAGGCGGCGTTAATTAGACAGGAAACCCGCGGTTCACACTGGCGCGAAGATTTCCCAGAGACGAGTGACCTCTGGAAGAAGCGCATCGTGCAGCAAGTAGATCAAGCTGGATATTGGACTAGTGGCTATCAGGAAGTAGGAGAGAAATGATTGATCGCGATCTAATTAAGCGCGCTCTCGCAGAAGATTTACAAGGCGGAGAAGACATCACTTCGATTGCAACTGTTTCTGGCAGCGAAAGAGTTGTGGCAGATTTTGTAGCACGTAAAAGTGGCGTGATTGCTGGAATTGAAATGGCGCGCTCTGTTCTTGAGGAAGTTGGACTGACAGATATTGCGGTGCTCGTGCAGGATGGAACATTTGTAGCAGCAGGAACTCTGCTTATGACGGTGCGCGGAGATACACGCGCAATTTTGCTGGCAGAGCGCACTGCTCTCAATTTCTTAGGTCATCTCAGTGGGATTGCAACTCTTACTCGTACGTGGGTCGATGCAATAGCCGGAACTACCTGCGAAATTCGAGATACACGTAAGACAACTCCGGGAATGCGCCTCCTAGAAAAATATGCAGTCCGTATGGGTGGTGGGACTAATCATCGAATGTCTCTCAGTGATGCTGCGCTGATAAAAGATAACCATATTGCTGCAGCCGGAGGAGTCGCAGCAGCTTTCTCAAAAGTACGTGCCAAGTACCCAACTGCTGAGATTGAGATCGAAGTAGATACGTTGGAGCAATTGAAAGAAGTTCTACCGCTCAATCCGAATCTCGTACTGCTCGACAATATGAGTCCAGCGCAATGCTCTGAGGCAGTTGCAATCGTTGCTGGATCGACAAAACTGGAAGCATCTGGCGGGATTGTCTTGGAAAATGCCAAAGCATATGCCGAGACCGGAGTGAATTACTTAGCAATCGGTGCGCTCACACATAGCGCACCGGTCTTTGATATTGGTCTAGATTTGAGAGCGGAGTAGCCATGTTATTAACAGTCGATGTAGGAAATACCAATACAGTTCTGGGAATTTTCGATGAGGATAAACTCATTAAGTCGTGGCGTGTGAAGACTGACCCGCGCACAACTGCCGATGAGCTCTGGCTGCAGTACAGCGCGCTCATTAGCGGATATTCACTGAGTGGGCTCTCTATCTGCTCCACAGTTCCAGCGACTCTGCGGGAATTAAGAACCATGATTGCAACATATTTCTCCGATGTGCACACAACAATTGTTGAGCCTGGAACAAAGACCGGGGTTCAATTACTTGTTGATAATCCAAAGGAGATCGGGGCAGACCGCATCGTCAATACTCTTGCAGCGCATACTTTGTATGGCGGACCAGCAATCGTTGTAGATTTTGGAACATCAACAAATCTTGATGTTGTATCGCCTAAGGGGGAATTTCTTGGGGGAGCGCTTGCGCCAGGAATTGAAATTTCAGTCGATGCACTTGCAGCGCGTGCGGCACAACTTCGTAAGGTTGAGTTAATTCGTCCTAAAAATGTAATTGGAAAGAACACTGTTGAGGCGCTCCAATCAGGAACCATCTTTGGATTTGCGGGCCAAGTCGATGGACTCGTTGATCGAATCACCGCCGAATTGGCAAAGGATTACGACGAGGCGCCAACAGTTATTGCAACAGGTGGACTTGCACCACTCATCATTGGAGTTTCAGAAACTATTGATGAGCATGAGCCAGATCTGACTCTTATCGGACTTCGCCTTATCCATGAGAAGAATCTGTAGCTAAAAAGGTAGACTTCCGCACATCATGACTACCGATAACACGCCTGTATCCGACGAAGACCTGCCCGAGCAACTGCGGATTCGTCGTGAAAAGCGTGCCAATCTGATCGAACGCGGAATCGAGCCTTACCCGGTTGCGGTACCTCGCACCAAATCACTGAAAGAGATTCGCGATAAATATCTTGGACTCGAAATAGATGTAGCAACAGGCGATATTGAGAGCCTCACGGGTCGCATTATCTTTAAGCGCGATACCGGCAAGCTCTGCTTTGCTACCTTGCGCGAAGGTGATGGCACAGAACTTCAAGCGATGTTATCTCTCGACAAAGTTGGGCAAGCAGAACTTGATTCATGGAAATCAGATATCGATCTTGGAGATATGGTCTCGGTAACTGGCGAAATTATTACCTCAAAGCGCGGCGAGCTCTCTATTCTGGCAACTTCATGGACTTTGGCGGCAAAGTCGCTGCGACCACTACCTAATGATCATAAGCCGATGTCTGAAGAGACGCGTGTTCGTATGCGCTACGTCGATCTGATTGTCCGCCCCGAAGCACGAGCAGCAGCGCGGATGCGTCCTGCTGTAATGCGTTCACTCCGCGAAACTTTTAATACAGAGAGCTTTATCGAAGTTGAAACCCCAATGTTGCAGGTAATGCACGGAGGAGCTGCAGCTCGCCCCTTTAAAACTTTTAGCAATGCATACGACATGGATCTCTACATGCGCATTGCACCTGAACTCTTTTTAAAGCGATGCGTCGTGGGCGGTATTGAGCGCGTCTTCGAAATCAATCGTAACTTCCGCAATGAAGGCGCTGACTCTTCACACTCACCAGAGTTTGCCATGGTTGAGTCATATATGGCATATGGAGATTGGCGCTCGATTGCAGATGTCACTCGTTCACTGATTCAAAATGCGGCGCTGGCAGTTGCCGGATCACATATCGTGACTCATCACGATGGTCGCCAAGCAGATCTTGGTGGAAGTTGGAAAGAGATCTCACTCTATGACGCAATCTCAGAAGGCGTTGGTGAGCAGGTAACAGCGCTTACTTCTATCGATAATCTCAAGAAGATTGCTACCAAGTTGGGAATGAAGATCGATCCCAAGTGGGTAACGGGCAAGCTCGCCGAAGAGATTTTTGAGCATGTAGCTCAAGATAAATTGATTGAACCGACATTTGTGATGGGCTATCCGGTCGATACATCTCCGCTAGTTCGTGCACATCGCGATATCCCAGGAGTAGTCGAGAAATGGGATCTCTATATCGATGGATTTGAACTTGCAACTGGTTACTCCGAATTGATTGATCCAGTTATTCAACGCAATCGTTTAGTGGAGCAGGCGCAACTCGGCGCAAAAGGCGACCTCGAAGCGATGCAGGTTGATGAAGATTTCTTACGCGCCATGGAATTTGGAATGCCACCAATGGGTGGAATGGGAATGGGTGTAGATCGATTATTGATGGCACTTACTGGACTTGGTATCCGCGAAACAATTTTATTCCCACTCGTAAAGCCAGAAGTTGATTAAGTATGGTTGTAATTCGCTCAGCTAAAACTTCTGACGTGAAGGCAATTCGCGAACTCGTCGATTCATATGCAGCACCTGGCCAGATGCTCGCTAAAGAAACAGTAACTCTCTACGAAGGTGTTCAAGAATTTACCGTTGCCGAACTCGATGGAAGAGTCGTTGGATGCGGTGCGCTCCACACTCTCTGGGAAGATCTTGCGGAAGTTCGTACCGTTGCAGTTGAAAAGAATCTGCAGAAACAAGGAATAGGTCACAAGATTCTCGAAAGAATTATTGAACGTGCCCGTGAGGTAGGAGTCGAAAGAATTTTCTGCCTTACCTTTCAAACCGAGTTCTTTAGCCGCCACGGATTTGAAGAGATTCACGGCACACCCGTCGATCCTGAGGTCTATCAACAGCTTCTGCGCTCCTATGACGCAGGTGTGGCCGAATTCTTGGACCTTGAGTCGGTAAAGCCCAATACCCTCGGCAATACCCGCATGCTCCTCAATCTGTAGATACATTATGGGAATATCGCCCCTATATCTGGGGTTCTATCGAGTACACCGCTATCCACCTCGCGCCTTCCCCACGCTGGGTTATAGGCTTACCGCAGCACCAATGAAAAGAAGGAGTTCTGCCCATGTTTGAGCGCTTTACCGATCGAGCTCGACGCGTTGTTGTCCTAGCTCAAGAAGAAGCACGCATGCTCAACCACAATTACATCGGCACTGAACATATCCTCCTCGGCCTCATCCATGAAGGTGAAGGCGTCGCTGCGAAGGGTCTGGAATCACTCGGAATCTCTCTCGAAGGTGTTCGCGCACAAGTAGAAGAAATTATTGGACAAGGTCAGCAGGCGCCAAGTGGTCACATTCCATTTACTCCACGCGCTAAGAAAGTTCTCGAACTCTCTCTCCGTGAAGCGCTCCAACTTGGCCACAATTACATCGGTACAGAACATATTCTGCTCGGTCTTATTCGCGAAGGTGAAGGCGTTGCAGCACAGGTTCTTGTAAAGCTCGGTGCAGATCTCAATCGTGTTCGTCAACAAGTTATTCAATTGCTCTCTGGCTACCAAGGAAAAGAGACAGTTGCACAAGGTGGACCTGCAGAAGGAACTCCATCAACATCGCTCGTCCTTGATCAATTTGGGCGCAACCTCACCGCTGCTGCTCGCGAAGGAAAGCTCGATCCTGTAATTGGTCGCGAGTTAGAGATTGAGCGCGTCATGCAGGTGCTTTCACGCCGCACAAAAAATAACCCAGTTCTTATCGGCGAACCAGGTGTTGGAAAGACTGCAGTTGTCGAAGGTTTAGCTCAAGCAATTGCTAAAAATGATGTTCCAGAAACTTTGAAAGATAAGCAGCTGTACTCACTTGATTTGGGCGCGCTAGTTGCCGGTTCACGTTACCGCGGAGATTTCGAAGAGCGCCTGAAGAAAGTTTTGAAAGAGATCAAAACTCGTGGCGACATCATTATCTTTATCGATGAAATTCACACACTCGTTGGTGCAGGCGCTGCAGAAGGCGCTATCGATGCTGCAAGCATCCTCAAGCCAATGTTGGCACGTGGCGAGCTCCAGACAATTGGTGCAACAACTCTCGATGAGTATCGCAAGCACATCGAAAAAGATGCTGCTCTCGAGCGCCGCTTCCAACCAATTCAGGTGAAAGAGCCATCTGTTGCTCACACAATCGAAATTCTTAAAGGTCTGCGCGATCGTTACGAGACTCACCACCGCGTATCAATTACCGATGGAGCGCTCGCAGCAGCTGCCAATATGGCAGATCGTTATGTTTCAGATCGCTTCCTCCCAGATAAGGCGATCGACCTTATCGATGAGGCAGGATCACGTCTGCGCATCAAGCGTATGACTGCACCTGCAGAACTTCGCGCCTTCGATGAGAAGATTGCAGAAGCTCGCAAAGCTAAAGAGTCTGCAATCGATGGACAAGATTTTGAAGGCGCAGCTGCACTTCGCGATAAAGAGAAGACTCTTATTCAAGAGAAGCAGGAAGCCGAGAAGAATTGGAAGGCAACAGATCTCGATAAGGTCACTGAAGTTGATGAAGAGCTCATCGCTCAAGTACTTTCAGCATCAACTGGTATTCCAGTATTTAAGTTGACTGAAGAAGAGACAGCTCGACTTTTACGTATGGAAGATGAACTTCACCGTCGCGTTATCGGACAAGATCAAGCGATCAAGGCACTCTCACAAGCAATTCGCCGTACTCGTGCTGGCCTGAAAGATCCAAAGCGTCCTGGTGGTTCATTTATCTTCGCTGGTCCATCTGGCGTTGGTAAGACAGAACTTTCACGCACCCTTGCTTCATTCCTCTTTGGTGATGAAACCGCGTTGATTCAACTCGATATGTCTGAATATTCAGAACGTCACACAGCTTCCCGTCTCTTTGGTTCACCTCCAGGATATGTTGGATATGACGAAGGTGGACAGCTAACTGAAAAAGTTCGTCGTCGCCCATTCTCAGTTGTGCTCTTCGATGAGATTGAAAAGGCACACCCAGATATCTTCAACTCACTTCTTCAGGTTCTAGAAGATGGACGTTTAACTGATGCGCAAGGCCGCACAGTTGACTTCAAAAATACTGTCATCATCATGACGACCAACCTTGGAACGCGCGATATCTCTAAATCACTCGGACTTGGTTTTGCCAATGCTGAAGATGATTTAACAAATTACGATCGCATGAAGGGCAAGGTTCAAGATGAACTCAAGAACCACTTCCGCCCAGAGTTCCTCAACCGTATCGATGATGTCATCGTCTTCCATCAGCTCACTCGAGATCAGATTATTCAGATTGTAGATCTCATGATTGCCGGACTCGATGATCGCCTTAAGGCTAAGGACATGGGAATCGAACTCACCCAAGCGGCGAAGGATCTCCTTGCCGCCCGCGGTTACGATCCACTCTTGGGAGCCCGTCCATTGCGTCGCGTTATTCAACGTGAAATCGAAGATTCTCTCTCAGAGCGCATCTTGTTTAGCGAGCTAAAAGCTGGCGAAATCATCGTGGTCGATGTTGAAGGCGAAGGTGCAGAAGCGAAGTTCACATTTAAGGGTTCTCCAAAGGTTTCAACACCGGATAGCCCTGAGAATTTAGCCGAAGCACCAACTGCTTAATTCAACCTCGATTTAACTTCGCGGTAGTGAGAATTTATTCTTGCCGCGAGATTCGATCAAGCCATCATCTAGAAGAGTGAGTAGCGCTTTCTCTAATTGAGATGGCACATCCCATAACTGCGCTATCTGTGCCTTTGTTAACGTTTCATTTTCACGAAGTGCCTGCACCACGGTTCCGCGACATTGGCGATCGGTTCCGTGCCATGTCTGTCTTCGTTTGACGACATCTGACTTCGGATAATCCAAGCTGCGCCATGTGCAATCGTTTGCGACAGGGCAGATTCCACATTTCGGTGATTGTGAAGTACAGATAAGGGCGCCAAGTTCCATCGTTGCTGCAGCCCACAGATGTGGGTCTTTCTTAGGAATTAACTCTTCATACCGTGATTTTTCATCTTTCGTTGCAGATAACTTGGGAGTTTCAACGCCATCGAAGATGCGTGCAAAGAGTCTGCGGATATTGATATCGAGTACAAGTGAGCGACCGCTAAAGGCAAAGGCGACCATCGCTGCAGCCGTGTATTCACCGACTCCAGGAAGTTTGCGAAGCCCTATCTCATCACGGGGAATCTCGCCTTTATATTCGGCGCTAATTACCTTGGCGCATTCATGTAAGCGCAGCGCACGACGCGGGTATCCGAGCCTGCCCCAGGCGGTAATTACTTCGGCTGGTGTTGCAGCTGCAAGTTTTGCAGGTGTGGGCCAGCGTTTCATCCACTCGGTATAGACAGGAAGAACTCGATTGACCGGAGTTTGTTGCAACATAAATTCTGAGACGAGAACGCCCCAGGTATCAGTCTTGCGCCAAGGAAGATCACGTTTATTCTTCTTAAACCAAGAAATGATCTCTTTCTCGAGCATTATTCGCCAGTAATTTTTACTCGCTGTAACGCTTGATCAAGTCGTGAAACTTCAACGATCTCCATGCCATCAATCTTTACATCAGAGCCAGATGGAACAAGAGCGCGCTTAAATCCAAGGCGATAGGCCTCAGCTAAGCGACGCGATACTCCACTGACTTTGCGAATTTCGCCAGCTAGACCAACCTCACCGATGGCAACGAGATCTGCAGGTAACGCTAAACCTTTGGCAGCTGATGCGACAGCAAGCGCTAGCGCAAGATCGGCTGCGGGTTCAGACATCTTCATACCGCCAACGGTTGCGGCATAGACATCGCGACCACCGACGCGAATATGCGCGCGAAGTTCGAGGACAGCTAAAGTCATTGATGTACGAGCTGAATCCAGCCCACTAGTAACGCGACGTGCATTTCCGAAATCGTTCTCGCGACCTGCACTGACCAGCGCTTGGATTTCAGCAAGTAGTGGACGACGTCCTTCGAGCGTGACTGTGACACAGGTGCCTGGCACGGGTTCGGCATGACGTGATGTAAATAGACCGGTTGGATCTAAAACACTTTCGATTCCGGAATCACTGAGATCGAAACATCCGACTTCATCGCTGGCGCCAAAGCGATTCTTGATCGCGCGAATTAATCGCAACCGCGAATGGCGTTCACCTTCAAATTGGAGAACGACATCAACAATATGTTCGAGAAGTCTTGGACCGGCAATAGATCCATCTTTGGTGACATGACCAACTAAGAGCAGAGTGATATCACGATCTTTACAGATTCGAATCAGTGCACCGGCAACTTCGCGTACCTGTGTGACACCACCGGGTGAACCATCTGCAGTCGATGAACCAATAGTTTGAACTGAGTCGATAATTAGCAATTCAGGTTTCACCGCATCGATATGTGCGATTACGGCGCCAAGGTCAGTCTCTGAGGCAAGAAATAATTGTGGGTCAACTGCGCTGATACGTTCGGCGCGAAGGCGAACTTGCGATGCTGATTCTTCGCCAGAGATATAGAGCGCTGGAATTCCTTTAGCGGCAGTCTGTGCTGCAACAGATAAGAGGAGAGTAGATTTTCCAACACCGGGTTCGCCGGCAAGAAGAATTGCAGCACCCGGTACTAATCCACCACCAAGTACGCGATCGAGTTCAGAGACGCCCGTTGCACGTGCACGTGCAGATGAGAGATCGACATCGCCTATTGGTGTCGCCTTTGATGTCACTGAACCTGGAACAAGCGAGAGTTTCTTAGGAGCAGCTAACTCTTCAACTGATCCCCATGCTTGGCATTCGCCGCAGCGACCAACCCATTTCTGGGATGTCCATCCGCATTCGGAGCAACGGAATGGATCCTTCTCAACCTTGGCCATAGACGTAGGTTAGAGCAGGACGCTGACTACTTGCCGGCTGCGACTGTGGCTGGGTGTTGAATGACGAAGAGCGGCAATGAGCGAGCTTGCGCATCGCGAATGCCTTGAATGCGACGATCACAGTGCCGCGCCAGAATCGCATAAGCATCTGGCCCCATCAACTGCGAGAGCTCTGCCTTATTTGAGATGTAGACAGGTTCGCTTCCTACATGTGCATCGGTATTACTGGTGCAGTACCAATCGAAATCATCGCCGCCATCGCCCCAACCAAGGCGTTCGTATTCGCCAATAACTGTTACTGAATATTCGCGCTCGCCGACTTCGCGAGTTTCAAAACTTCTGCGAAGTGGAAGTTGCCAACATACATCTGGCTTAGTATCGACAAAGTGGATATTGCGCTTCTGCGCTAAATGGTGCAGAACGCAACCAAAGTCTCCGGTAAAGCCGGGAGCCTGATGTCCTTTGCGATTAAGAAAGATACATGCATTGTCGACAGTACGAGTCTTACGATCTTTATCGTCATCGATATCTGTAATACGAAGCTTTCCACCCGGCTTCTTGGGGCGCGCTTCTTCATAGAATTGCCACATCTCGGGAGTTAAAAATTCCGCAGCTTTACGTACGCGCTCTTCATCATCTTCATCAGAGTACATAGCGCCTTCGGTGCAGCAACCATCGTTGGGCCGGTCTTTAAATACACCTTGGCAGCCATCGCCATAGATACAGGTCCAGAACGAGGTTAACCACGTTAGGTCACACTTAAAGATTTCTTCCTCATCATTTGGGTCTGTAAATTCGACCCAGTCGCGAGCGAAACCTGGCTTTATCTCTGACATAGTCGCAGAGCCTACGCGTACTCTTTCGCCATGGCTAATCAGATAGCAGTCGTTGGTGCCGGAGTAATGGGCGAAGCATTTATCGCGGCCCTGATTCGTTCTGGTGTTGCTGCATCATCAATATCTGCGGTTGTTCGTCGCCCTGAGAGAGGCGATGAGTTAGTCACTCAATATTCAATCGCTGTTAAGACTCTTGCCGATGCACTTGCGACGAGTGATGTGGTGCTCCTTGGCATCAAACCGCAAGGTCTTGCCGATCTCATGCCCGAGATTGCTCCCCACCTTCGTAGCGATGCTCTGGTTATCTCACTTCTTGCCGGTAAGACCATTGCTGGAATATCTGCAGGTCTCAGTGGCCATCAATCTATTGCGCGCGTAATGCCTAACACTCCAACATTGGTGGGTAAAGGTATGGCTGGCTATTCACTCAGCGCTGGCGTTACAGAGCCACAGAAGAAATTTGTGCAACAACTACTAGCAGCCACCGGTAAGGCAATTGAGATTCCCGAAGATTTGCAGAATGCACTTACCGGTACCAGTGGTTCAGGACCTGCCTACTTCTTTAGATTTGTAGAGGCGATGGTTGATGGAGCAGTTGCCATGGGGCTATCGCATGAAGATGGAACGACGCTGACGATTCAAACAATTGTCGGAGCAGCAGCGCTCCTTGATGAATCTGGAGATACACCAACACGCCTTCGCGAAAAAGTAACTAGTCTCAAAGGTGCAACTGCCGAAGCGTTAGCGGTATTTGATGAAGCTGGAATATCTGAGATTGTGGCGCGCGCGATGGCAGCCTCTGCGCGTCGCGCTGGAGAGCTCGCGCAGTAATGAAATCTCGCGCGCGACTCATTAGTTCAGTACTTCTTATTACTGCGCTCTCGCTAACCCAAAATGCATTTGCCGCCCCGAAAAGCAGTGCAAGTAAGAGCGTTCTTATGAAGAAATTAGATCTACTTGCCGCCGCCCCTGGTGCCGAAGGGCTACTTATTTCTGGCAAGACTTTGATTACATTTGTTAATACTGGTGGAAGTAACTCAAATATTCTGCTGACCGGTCTTGATGTAAATGGAACACAGGTATGGCAGAAAACCATTGATTCTGGGGCAGATGAGATCGCTCTCGCAGGAGCAGTAGATAGCGCCGGAAATATCTGGCTGGCTGGTGATGCAGCTCCACTGGCAACCACCGATACAACAACTGCAGTACTTCCACCAGATAATCCAGATGGAGTAGTTGTTGAAGCGCTATCGAAATTGCGTAGCGATATGAGCCTTTTAACTCTGTGGAAACTTTCACCAACTGGAGATCTACTTGCAACTTACTCCCAAGCGCAACAAATGCCGGTACTAATAAATGGCATCTCTGTTAACGCCAGCGGAGTATCTCTTGTCGGCCAAATGGCAGATAGCTCCTTTGCAATCTCAGCCACCTCAACTGGCGCCTTTGGGAAGTTGATAAATATTGGAAGTGCGAAGACGCAACTCAACGCTGTGGTGCGCAACCTTGATGGCACTTTGAGCGTATTTGGATCCAGCTCTGAAAAACTTGGCGGTAAGAAGAACGTTGGTATCCGTGATGGAATTTTAGTAAAGATAAGTAAATCTGGAGTTATTACATCTGTCGTCCGCAGCTCTGCACCCAAGGCGGAGAGATCATGGAATTACTCTGATTCATCACTCACGCTGACGGGCTCTGTAAAGACTGGTAAGAAGTTTGAAAGCGCCTTCACAAAATTTACCGCCGCCTTCGCGCCAACCTGGACGCTCCGAATTCCCTCAGGCGGAACTTCTCTCGTTGCAACCGGGGGAGCGTTCACCTATGCAGCGCTCGACTCAAACTCGGCAATCCCAGGTGTCACTGGCTGGAAGCCAACAGTTACACAATTGGTAATCCTCAGTTTGGATAGTAAAGGTCTTATTACCGGCGCATTTGCAGCGACCGAGCTAGCAACACCAACGGCGCTTAGTTACTCAAAAGAGATTGGTCTCTATGGCCTGGCGCGCGCAAGTGATGGAGCAACCGCAATCTTCCATCTGGCAACTAAATAACGTTACGGACGAAATAAAGTAAGTTGGCCCTTGTAACTAGCAACTAGATATTTCACTCGATTCATTACAACCCAAGCCGAATCTGTTCCAGCCGAGTTCTGTTCCGATGAGACCAATTTGATGGTTGGTGTACTGCGTGCGGTATCGAGTACGCAGAGTCGATCTTGGCAATTGAAGGCGATAGCGGTGCCATCAGTATTGAGATACTTGGATGGAGCTCCAAATGATTCGGTAGTTACAACGCTCTGCGTTGGCGGATTCTGCACCAGGCTCCAACGAATTCGATTTGGTTTCGGAGCGGTATTCGGAGATGAAATCAACCAGGCAGCTTGCACTCCATCGAGAGTCTTGGCGAGCGAAACATCGAAACCAGTCATCGGTGTTGCGCTGCCAGATGTATCAAGATTGAAGTAACTCCAATCGCCGGGAGCAAAGGTATTGCGTGAGGCAACTCGGACTTCACCTGAAGTTGCCTCCTTCTTCTGATTAATGGTGAGAACTGAGTCATAAACAACATATGTCTTCTTGCCATCAAAGAGCGCCTTGAGATGGAAGGCAACATCGCCGGTACTGCGCCCATCAGTCTTGCGATCGCCATCGACGAGTTCGTATATCCAACTCTTTGCGCCCTTAGCTTTAGTTGCACCAAGCAAGATTCCTTGGCTCTCATCGCGATAGAAGACTTGAATGCCGCCGGCAGTTGCGACACAGGCACTTGAAATACTGACATCGCTACCGGTGCGCACCCGCACTGGATCTTTATAGTCGTTGACCTGCACGCCATTGCCGTCGACTATCTCATAAGTGAAATTCTTACCATCGTATGATGCATAGTGGAGATCGCGATCATCGCTTTCGGAGTAGAAGATATGAAGAGTCTGATTAACTCCGCTGCCATTAACGCAGAGAGAGATCGGGCTCGTAATCGCTGACTTGGTGCGTCCGGCGCTACCACCTGCTCCATCGACAGTTCTCTTCTTCCAGTTATTTCCATCCCACGTTGCAATCTTGAGGATGCCGCTCTTTCCATCGGAATAGGCGATGAGCGGTTTTCCATTAAAGTTGATACTAGTTACATGTTTTATCGTTGTATCTGCATCGATAACAGTGCGCTGCCAGCCTGATTGTGGCGTTACGGGGGCAGTTACAACTGGATCTGAAGTTCCATTGGAGTTAGAGGCCACGACACTAAATGTGTAATTGGTACCGTTCTTCAGCCCTGTAAATGTGATGGGCGAATCGGTCGAGCTCTTTACCTGATCTGTCTTGAGATTACGCACCGAATAGCTAGTGATCTGCGCAGTTCGTGCGTTGGCTGGCGGATCAAAGGTGATAATCGCCGAACTATCTGCAATTAACGCCGTTGCATTTCGAACAGCCTGTGGCACACCTACGGCTACACCCACTGGAGGTTTGCGGCGTAGATCTTGCATCATTCCAAGTAACAGTGATCCTGGCTCGCGATAAATTTCTCCAGAATCGATATTAGGAGTCATAATCGAATTGGAACCTAAATTTGCATATGTCGTTTCATCGAGATGACTTACCGATGATCCTTCTTCGTAGCGTGAAGGAGTGTAGAGAACTATCGGATTTCCATTATTTGCCGCTGTTCCACTTTCGCCAGCCCAGACAAGAGTTGAAGTTAAGGCCTTTCCAAGTTCGAGCGATGGTGATGGAAGATCTGATAAGCGACGTTTATCGGGTAATTGTGTGTAAGCATCGTATGGAGTTGGTTGTTCGATAGTTCCGTAACCGAAGAATGTGTCATAAGAATCGGTAGAGAGGAAACCTAGCCCGTGCGCCATCTCGTGCAAAAATACTGATTCAAGATCATATTCATTGGAACGGGGAGCTCCATCATTGCGCGTATCCCATGTCGCCATGGAGTTCACTTGAATGACCATCTCGGGGTTACCTGGATCTAAATCTTTACCGGCAAGTGCATTGGCCAAGGCCGATGGATACCAGAGACTTGGATCAGGTGCGCCATCAAAGCCAGAGAAGTAATTTCCTGGTCGTGCGCTACCAAGCACACCAAAGGATGCCGTGCGTCCCCATGATGCATCGATTGTGATTGTTACATTAGATGCAAAGTTTGCACCCCAGACATCGACAGCGGCTTGAAAATCTTTCTTCGCCCAATCAGGAAAGTTCTTGTAATTAACTTGAAATTTAGATTTCTGTTCCAGGTGTGCAACTTTTGGTGGACGAGTTTGAGTTTTCCCAGTTGCCTTACCTGCGTAGGTATGGCCCCAGACAGTTGACGGTGCCTCTTTAAAATTGGAGAGCGCATGTGACTGAATTGGCGCTAGTAGTGCGAAGAGAGTGACCAGGGCGCTGATTACTCTTAGGGAATAGCGCCTCATAGCGGGCAACGCTATCAGGGTGGGAGAATGGTTTCATGGTCACCGTTTACTCTCGCCACGGCTGTCATCTTTGTGAAAGTGCTGTGAAAACCCTTGAGGGCATGCGCGAAGAACTCGCATTTTCGATTGAGATTATCTATATCGATGGCAATCCAGAACTTGAGAAGTTATATGGAAATGAAGTGCCAGTTATCCATATCAATGGTGAGCATCACGACTTTTATAAGGTCGATCCAGAGCGCTTTAGAACTTCCCTTGAAAGACATCGTCGGCATCAATAATTCGATAGGAGTAGCCCTGCTCCGCTAAGAAGCGTTGTCGGTTCTGTGCAAAATCTTGATCGATAGTGTCGCGTGAGACTACAGAGTAAAACTTGGCAGTGCGTCCATCTGCTTTAGGGCGCAAGATACGTCCAAGTCGCTGTGCTTCTTCTTGGCGTGAACCGAAGGCGCCCGATACCTGAATTGCAATAGTTGCTTCGGGAAGATCTACTGAAAAGTTAGCCACTTTAGAGACAACTAAACAGGTAATTTCGCCAGTTCTAAAAGCGGCGAAGAGTCGCTCGCGCTCTTTCTGTGGAGTATCTCCCTTAATAAGTGGAACACCGAGAGTCTCTGAGAGATCATCGAGCTGATCAATATATTGGCCAATCACAAGTACTTGTTCATTGGCATGATGTGCAACAAGCTCTTCTACAACATTACGCTTTGTGCGAGTAGTTGCGCAGTAGCGATAGCGCTCTTCAGGTTCTGCAGTTGCATAGGCAAGTCGCTCTGCTTCAGTGAGATTGACGCGAACTTCAATACATTCTGCCGGTGCGATATAGCCCTGGGCCTCGATCTCTTTCCAAGGCACATCGAAACGTTTTGGTCCGATCAGTGAGAAGACTTCACCTTCCATGCCATCTTCGCGCACCAAAGTTGCAGTAAGGCCTAAGCGGCGGCGCGATTGAATATCCGCGGTAAAGCGGAAGATTGGCGCAGGAAGTAGATGTACTTCATCATAAATAATCAGCCCCCAGTCATGAGTATCGAAGAGATCTAAATGGGCATAGACGCCATTCTTCTTCTTGGTCATAACTTGGTATGTAGCAATAGTTACAGGGCGAATCTCTTTCTTCGCACCTGAATATTCGCCAATCTCATCTTCGGTCAAAGTGGTGCGCTTGAGAAGTTCATCGCGCCACTGTCGCGCCGCAATTGTGTTGGTGACGAGAATCAGAGTTGTCGCTTTGACTTGAGCCATAGCTGCTGCGCCCACAATGGTCTTTCCTGCACCACAAGGAAGTACAACAACGCCGGAACCTCCATGGAAGAAACCTTCAGCTGCATGTTCTTGATATTGACGAATCTTCCAGCCATCTTCTTTCAGTGCAATGTCATGGGCCTGACCATCGACATATCCGGCAAAATCTTCTGCCGGCCAACCTAAACGCAGTAGCGATTGCTTAATCTGTCCCCGTTGGCTCGGGTGGACAGCGATAGTCTCTTGATCGATACGCACACCCAGAAGTGGAGCAATCTTCTTAGCGCGGATTACTTCTTCTAAGACTCCGGTATCTGTAGTCACAAGAATGAGGCCATGTACCGGATCTGCTTCTAGCCGCAGACGACCATAGCGAGACATCGTCTCTGCAATATCAACGAGCAGTGAGTGCGGAACTGCATATCGTGAATATTTGATCAAGGTATCGATAACAAGTTCGGCATCATGGCCGGCAGCACGCGCATTCCAGAGGCCGAGATTAGTTAAGCGATAAGTGTGGATATGTTCTGGAGAACGCTCGAGCTCTGCAAAAGGTGCAATGGCGCGGCGACATTCGGTGGAAAGTGGATGATCGACATCGAGGAGAAGTGTCTTATCGCTCTGAACAATCAGTGGGCCATCGGTCACGAGATCAGATCCTCTTTCAGTAAGTCTGTAATGAGAGCATGCAGAAAATCGCTGCGCTCCTGCATCGTAGAGATTTTGACCCATTCACTTGGTGCATGTGCACCGCCGCCAACTGCACCGAGGCCATCGAGAACTTGCGCGCCAGCAGCAGCTGCAAAGTTGCCATCGCTAGCACCGCCAACTTCTGCGCAGCCGAGTGGCGGCATGCCAATAGCTGCGGCAACTTTTTCGGCACGTTGGTAGAGCAATTTGGTAGATGTCGGTTGTAACGGCGGACGATTGAGCCCACCTGTAATTTCTAAGCGCGCTTTTGGATTAACTGGAGTAAAGCTCCTTATCGCGGCATCTACTCTTTCGAGTTCAGATTGCGAGAATGAACGGGCATCGATATCGAGAACAGCTAAATCTGGAACGGTATTTGTGGTATTTCCGGAGTGAAGTAGCGTTGGTACGACAGTTGTTCCATGCTCTGCATTTTCTAAAGCCGCTAGCGCCAAGATGGCATGTGCGATCTCGGTCGTTGTGTTGATACCTTTTTCAGGTTCGAGGCCAGCATGCGCTGCCAAGCCATGTACCTTAATTTGATACATCGCAGTTCCCTTGCGACCGGTCTTCACCTTGCCATCGAGAGATGCCTCTAGAACAAGTACCGCTTTTGCGTGTGCAGATAAATCTTTAATCAATGCCTTTGAGGCGTGACTTCCGGTCTCTTCATCTGTTGTTGCAACAAGTGCGACCGAACCGGTAATACCTTTAAGAGCGAAGAGCGCTTGCACGAATCCGGCCTTCATATCGAAAGTTCCGGGGCCGCGAAGTACATCGCCATCAACCTCCCAGAGTGGTTGGTATGAACCATGTGGCCAGACCGTGTCGAGATGTGCAAGGACGAGAACTTCAGGAGTTTCTGCGCCCCACCAAAAAACTGGACGACCTTCGATCTCTTTAATCTGTGCCGGAACGCCAAGTACTCGCGTTGCAATATCACTAGCTAGTTGCACAACAGAGCGGCAGGCAGCGAGATCTTCCGTCGGTGATTCACACCGAACAAGTGCCTCAAGAGCTGCCAACATAGGCTCAAGTCTGCCGTATTGCGGGTCCTTCTCGCTTGTCATAAGGCGGCAACCCCCGTAATTCGGGCAATTCTAAAGGTCTGCACTTCACCAGTAGCGTGATCGCGCGCAATGAGTGAACCGGCAGATAATTTCAGTGGATCGATAATGCGGTGTGAGACCAATCCATTGTTATCGGCATACCCAATAGAGAGCGATTTACTTGGTTGGTTCTGCAGGTAATCACTTAAGAGATCGAGAGTTTCATTGGCAGTTGTTCGGGGAAGTGAACCGAGCGCCTCTGTCGCAATATTGCGCATCGTGCTCTGCTTACGACTTGATTTCTCGCCAGTGCGTAGCGCCCGCAGCGCACTTTCAATCTGTTCTTCATCGAGTCGATCGTATTCTCCGATAATTCGGGGCGGACGCGCCTTTGTCTGAGCGCGTTGAATACGTGGGCCACTCAGTAATAAGCCACGAGAATCTTCGCCGGCAGGGAGATAACCACAACTGCGCAAGATATTCATCGCCTCTGCTGCATCATGGCCGCAGATTAAAACCTCGGGTGCAATCTTGCGCAGCCCCAAGATATCAAGTCGTTTATCGCCAAGGATTTGGGTAATGAGAGTGGCATCTTCGCAGCGAATAAATGAAGCGGTATTTCCTACTCGTAATTTGCCATGCTTCTTTGCGACATCGGCGATGAGATATTCAAGTGGTTGTGGCATCGGCGTCTTGGAAGTCTTTGCAAGAAACTTTGCAATTTCGTCTCCGGTGCGCCCATGATCTAGACCACGACGGATTGAACTTTCAGAGAAGCGGAAGACAGTTGCACCACCACGTGATTCAACATCGGCAATGAGCGCTAACTCTTGTGCCACTAAATGTTCAAGAGGTCCTGGTGCAATTGCCGTGTTATCGCTCTGAATAAGTATGTGGTCAACTGGTTTTGGAAGATCGGTATCAATGGATGTGCAATCTTCACCTGCCAGGAAAGCGGCGCCATAGCGCGAGATAACGCCTTGTCCGGTAATGCCGAGCCACTCTGCTTCGCGAAGAGTAAAGGCTAGATAATCCTTCTGCAGACCACCTGAGCGCTTAAGTGGAGATAGCCACAATGCAGTTGCAAAGAGTGAGTCGAGCTCGGGAGCGATATCTGCATTCTCGTTGAGAAGTGAGAGCGTTAAGCGACGAGTACTTGCTGCGCTAGATCTATCGAGTTCGGGACCAAGAGGAGCAACGTTTTTGCTGCTCTCGCGTCCGACTAGACCAGATAACCGCGACGATGAGTACCACGCTGATGCAAGCGTGATCCAGCGAGCTGAAGGATTTTGTGTCAACCAGATATCGAATTGATGTGTGGGAAGAATTCGATCATCGGGATCTATCGTCAAGAGTCCTGCTAGATATGAAACTTCTGCAACGAGCGCTGCACAACTTTCTTCTACTCCTAAGTGGAGTGAGATCTCCTTTAAATCGCGGACGCCGAGACCGCCAGAACGGAGCGCTGTTGCCGGCTCTTGCGCCCAGAAATTAAGAATCTCTTCAGTCCACCGTAAGTAGGTGGAGATATTTGCAATCGATGCTAGCTGCACATTGCGTTGATCTCGCTTCTCTCCTTGAATTTCAGGTTGGGTAGTTTGAATTGATTTATGAACTTTATTTCCGCGGAGATAGATGGCAACTTCGCGCGGTAGAACGACTGTCTGTTGATTGAAAGGAATTAAGAAACCTTCATCGAGTAGCCACTGCACTCCTGCGCTCGGTTTTTTGATATCTCCGATGGTGCCTCGAGGTGGGCCCCAGACCATGGCATCGAGAACTTTCTTCGCTCCAGCTGGTGCTTCATCTAACTTCTTCAACTTCAACTTCGCGATGGAAGCCGGACCAAGGCCTGCAATCTCATTTCCGAGAACATCTTTTAAGGTAGTTGGCGTACGGAGGCCATCTTTATCTGAATATAAGAGGCCGCGTTCAATCAGACCAGGAATCAGAAAGAGCGCGGATTTATCGGTAAGCGCCGCTACATCTTTCTCGGAGAATGGTTCATCGAGAATTGCACAGACTTCCAGAACTTGGAGCTGCCATTGATTGAGCCCATCGACGGCGCGAGCCAAGCTGGGCGCAGATGATGCGCGCGCGGCCAGGCTGGCCATATCAGGCGGAACTGGAGTGACAAGATCTGGGCGATGGGTAAATATGGAAATTAACGCGGCATCATCAAGGCCGCGTAGATAATCTGCAAAAGAGCGAATTTCCATAACCTGCCAACGATAGCGGTAGGTCGGGTGAGTGCGCTAATCGGTTCGCTGAGTTAGCGAGTAAAGGCCTCTACTAATAACGCCTTTGCCTCATCTTCATGTAGATGGTGGTTACCGGTTGCAGGAGATGCTGATGCACGTCGAGAGATGCGACGCAGGACGCGACCATCTACCGATGTTCCACCAATTGCTTCAGTGGTGCTGAGTGCAACGTGTGGCCAGGCACCTTGATTGGCAGGTTCATCTTGAACCCAGAGCAAGTTTGCATTTGGATATTTCTTCGCTTCAACTTCCATCTGTGCAACTGGGAATGGATAGAGACGTTCAACCCGAACAATGGCAGTACTGCTGTCGTTGATGCGAGCTCGCTCAGCAACCAGGTCGTGATAAATCTTTCCAGAACAGAAGATTACGCGCGTTGCGTTAGTAACTGCAGAGTCGCCAATAACTGGAAGGAAAGTTCCTGAAGTGAAATCGCTGATTGATGATGCGGCAGCTTTGAGACGCAACATTGATTTTGGAGTAAAGACAACCATTGGACGACGCTTTGGATTTGCTGCATGGAAACGGAGCAAGTGGAAGTAGGAAGCAGGAGTAGAAGGTTGAGCCACAGTCATATTCTTTTCGGCGCAGAGCGCTAAGAAGCGTTCGATGCGAGCTGAAGAGTGATCTGGGCCTTGTCCTTCATAACCATGTGGCAAGAGAAGAACAACGGAGGAGCGCTCGCCCCACTTCTGCAGAGCAGATGAGACAAATTCATCGATGATGGTCTGTGCGCCATTGGCGAAGTCACCAAATTGACCTTCCCACAAGACAAGGGCTTCTTCACGAACAACGGAGTAGCCATATTCAAAGCCCATCGCTGCATATTCGCTGAGAAGTGAATCGATGACGAAGAATTGATTTGCATCAGAGATCAGTGAGCGAAGTGGAGTCCACTCACTGCCGTTCTCTTTATCGATAATGACAGCATGGCGATTTGAGAATGTGCCACGGCGAGAATCTTGCCCCGCTAAGCGAATTGGACGACCTTCTTTGAGAAGTGAACCGAAGGCGAGCATCTCGCCAGTTGACCAATCGATCGTTCCATCGTTAATTGACTCCGCACGCTTTTGTAGTTGCGGCAAGAGTTTGGGATGAACGTGGAATCCTTCGGGAACTGCAAGCTGCGTCGCTGCGATTTCGCGGATGAGTTGCTCTGAGATAAAGGTCGGTACATCTTCGGCATTTGGAACGATTGGTGGCACGAAGTTTGGATCGTGCTCTTCTTGGTAATTGGCAACGGAGGCAAAGACATCTTCGAGTTGCTTCTGATAATCGCGCGCAATTTCATCTGCTTCTTCAGGCGTGATATCTCCACGACCAACCAGGGCTTCGGTGTACAAGGTACGAGTAGTGCGCTTCTCGTCGATCAATTTGTACATCAGCGGCTGAGTAAAACTTGGCTCGTCACCTTCATTGTGGCCGCGACGTCGGTAGCAGACCATATCGATAACAACATCTTTATTAAATGCTTGGCGATATTCGAAGGCCAGGTGCGCAACGCGAACACATGCTTCAGGATCATCGCCGTTGACGTGGAAGATAGGCGCTTCAATAATCTTGGCAACATCTGTGCAGTAGCGAGCAGTACGTGATGCACTTGGTGAGGTTGTAAAACCAACTTGGTTATTTACAACGATATGGATCGTTCCACCTGTGCGATATCCAGGAAGGCCGGCAAGTTGCATCGTTTCAGCATTGACACCTTGGCCAGCAAAAGAGGCATCGCCATGGAGAAGAATTGGAAGAACGGAGTATGCACCCTTTGTATTGAGGCGATCTTGCTTAGCGCGCACGATGCCTTCCAGAACTGGGTTTACCGCTTCTAGGTGTGATGGGTTTGCGGCGAGATAAATCTTGGTCTTAGCGCCAGATTCTGCAGTGAAGACGCCTTCAGTTCCTAAGTGATACTTCACATCGCCGGAACCATGAACTTGGTTCTCGGCGTAATGTCCTTGGAACTCTTGGAAAATCTGTCCGACAGATTTACCAGCAATATTTGCCAACATATTGAGGCGACCACGGTGCGGCATACCGATACATACTTCATCGAGTCCGCGTTCTGCAGCTGCAGAGACAATCGCGTCGGTAATCGGGATAACAGATTCGCCACCTTCGAGAGAGAAGCGCTTCTGCCCAACAAACTTTGTCTGCAAGAAGGATTCAAATGCTTCAGCGCTATTGAGCTTGCGCAGAATACGAAGTTGTTCTTCGCGCGCAGTCATGTAAACGCCAACTTCCATATGTTCTTGCATCCATGTGCGTTCTTCTGGTTTTGAGATATGCATGTACTCCACACCGACAGAGCGGCAATAGGAGTCGCGCAGAATGCCGAGAATTTTGCGAAGTGGGAGGAACTTCTTGCCACCAAATCCACCAGTTGCAAATTCACGATCGAGATCCCACAAGGTCAAACCATGATTAACCACATCGAGATCTGGGTGTGTGCGCTGCACATAGACCAACGGATCAATATCGGCCATGAGATGGCCCCAGGTGCGATAAGCATGAATCAATTGTTGAACGCGGGCAGTCTTATCAATCTCTTCATCTTTTGTAACTGCAAAGTCGACAGCCCAACGAATTGGTTCGTATGGAATACGGAGTGCAGTAAAGATTTCATCATAGAAACCATCTGCACCAAGTAAGTATTCGTGAATTCGACGTAGGTAATCACCAGATTGTGCGCCTTGAATAACGCGGTGATCGTAAGTACTTGTGAGGGTAAGAACTTTGCTGACCGCCATACGAGCCAAGGTCTCTTCACTTGCGCCCTGGAATTCAGCTGGGTAATCAAGTGCGCCAACGCCCATGATGAGGCCTTGTCCCTGCACCAAACGTGGAACTGAGTGCACAGTTCCGATGGTGCCGGGGTTGGTGAGTGAAACAGTTGTACCTGCATAATCTTCAACAGTGAGGGTACCGGCGCGCGCCTTCTTTACGATTGCTTCATAGGCAACCCAGAACTGACCGAAATCAAGTTCTTCACAACCCTTAATCGATGGAACGAGCAGTTGCCGCGTTCCATCAGCTTTCGCTAAATCGATAGCAATACCTAAATTGATATGTTCAGGTCTTCCGAGCGCAGGTTTGCCATCGAGTTCGCTATAGAAGACATTCATCTCCGGCATGACACGAATTGCTTTGATCATGGCGTACGCAATGAGGTGGGTAAATGAAACTTTTCCACCACGTGCGCGCTTGAGATGGTTATTGATCACGATGCGGTTATCAATCATCAACTTCGCCGGAATTGCGCGCACCGATGTTGCAGTGGGAACTGCGAGTGAAGCTTCCATGCTCTGTACAACGCGAGCGGCAACGCCACGAATTGGTTCTAGCGTTGATTCACTTTGGGTTGCCAGCGTTGGAATTGGTTTTGCAACTGGCTGCGCTGGAGTCGCGGGAGTTGCTGGAATATTACGAACGACTGGTTGTGATGGTGCGGGAGTTATAGGCGCTGCAGGTGCAGGTGCAGGAGTTTGTGTAAAGGAGATATTTGGTGGAGTTACCGCTTTAGGAATTGGTGGAGTTCCAGCTTTAGGTGCAGTAACTGTTGCACCCGCTTGCGGATTATTCTGAAAGTACGTTACCCATTCAGCTGGAACGGATGAGGAATCTGCTTGGTAGCGTTCGAACATTTCTTCGACGAGCCAATCATTTGCGCCGAAGTCCTGACCTGATTGCGACACTGAGCGCTCCTTTGCGGCATCTGCACTTACTGTTATTTCAACGTTCTGAGGCTAAGACTATCGGCTGTGAGAGCGCTGAATAAATGGCGAAAGCGCCCAGAGCACGCGAGATTGCGCACATTTTTTCTCCCTTCTGGCCATTTTCGAAGGGCGACCCTGCAGAATTCTTGAGAGGGTTTGCCCATGAATTCAGAGAGCGCTCGACCTCTCGCCATCATCACCGGTGGCAGCAGAGGCCTCGGCTATGAAGTTGCACTTGCCCTTGCCTTGCAGGGTTTCGATATCGCACTCATTGCAAAGCATGCGCAACGCCTGGAGAACGCAGCCAATCAAATTCGCGAATCCGATCGATATCGCAACGGCGTCACCACCGCACATATCTCTACCTTCACCTGCGATCTCGAGCAACCACATCTAGTTCGCGAACTGATTGATTCACTCGCGCAATCTCTGCGAACTCCCGAAGTCCTCGTTCTTGCCCATGGTGTGATGAGTGAGAAGATGTCGAAGACGTTGAAGACAAATGATGCAGAGTGGCGCCGCGTGATGGCAATTAATCTCGACTCTGTCTTCCAACTCGTCAACGGAATTGTGCCCGCTATGGCGGAGGCGCGAAAAGGTCGCGTCATTATCTTCTCTGCATGTTTAGGCCGAATGTCAGGACCCGGAAACGCAGGAGGCCTTGCGCCATACAGAATTTCTAAAGCGGGTGTTAATGCACTTGTGCGAAACCTGGCCCATGAAACCGGACTTGGCGCTCGCGGATTACTTGTCGATGCAACCTGTCCCAACCATTCACAGACAGATATGGGTGGACCCGATGCACCTCGCACTGCAGCAGAAGGTGCAGCTACTGCAATCTGGCTCGCAACACGGCCATTCGATACAGCTGGCAG
>JBAXLF010000010.1:0-28497 GCA_037134955.1 Actinomycetota bacterium
CATACCTAGAGCGCAAGCCAAAGGCTCTATCAGGTGGACAACGTCAGCGCGTTGCAATGGGTCGCGCAATTGTTCGCGAACCTCAGGTCTTCCTTATGGATGAACCACTCTCAAACCTTGATGCGAAGTTGCGCGTTGCAACTCGTACACAGATTGCTGCGTTGCAGCGTCGCCTCGGAATCACAACTGTCTATGTAACGCACGACCAAGTTGAAGCTATGACAATGGGAGATCGCGTTGCCGTTCTTAAGGATGGCTTGCTCCAGCAAGTTGATACACCTCGTAATCTTTACGATAAGCCAGCAAATGCTTTCGTGGCAGGCTTTATTGGCTCACCTGCCATGAACCTACTTGTTGCACCAGTTTCAGGCGGAAAGGCTCAACTCGGAGATCTCAATATCGATGTCCCTGCATCTGCTGGTTCATCAGTCACTGTCGGCATCCGCCCAGAAGGATGGACACCTGCTGATAAGGGCTTCCATGTTCTCGTTGAAGTTGTTGAAGAACTTGGCTCTGATGCATTTGTTTACGGAAAGCCAGCAGATAGCAATGTGAAGTTTGCTAACTCTTCAGAAGAAGGCGTGCAGGTAATTGTTCGCTGGGATCCAAAGAATCCACCAAAGCCAGGTCAGACTGTTACGGTGGCAAATGTTGCTGGAGCAGTTCACCTCTTTGATTCAACAACTGGTGCTCGCCTCAACTAATACATTTAAAAAGTGAAGCCCCGTCGATTGCTCGGCGGGGCTTTTCTTATTCCACTATTTCTAGCGCTCCTCGAAGAACATGCACATTGCCGCGGCCGTACTTTCGCCATGCATCGGTATAGATGAGTGCGGTGTTCTCATCAATTCCTAGAAGGGTGGATTGTGAGATGCTCTGTGCAATAAATGCCGCAACTCGATCTGGTAACCATCCCAACATCTTGTCGTAATGTGGGATTACTTCAATATCGGGAAGAAGAGCAAGACCTGCGCTGTGATGAGAACGTCGCAGACCCATAATGCTTCCGCCAAAGGCCATCGCACCAGCTGAACATCCTGCAAGAGATGTTCCTGATTGCCATTGTTGAACAATTGCCTCCCACACAGGTGAATCTCGATAAATTTCTGCAACACGGTGTGGGTCTCCCCCAGAGAAATAGATCAACCCTGCGCCCTGAATCGCTTCGACAAAAGTCTGGTTAAAGGCATCTTCGCGTTCATGGATCGGCAGATAAATACATTCGCTACCTATGCGATCTGATTGCTCTTGCCCTAACCGCTTCCATTTTGCCCGGCTAGCGTCGCCTTCGTGAGATGAAGCTGTAGGAATCTGAACGAAGGTATTTCTCTTTCCTCGAGAAATAGCACGATGCAGAAGCTGCGATTCAAGCTCCTGCATCGGTACTGAATATTCGCCAGAACCAACAAGCGCTATTGCACCAGGGTTCTGCTCCATAACGTCTTTTACGCCATTGCCTTCTTGAGGTTTTCGTCAATGGAATTTAAGAACTCCTGAGTAGTTTGGTACGGAGCATCCTTAGAGATGAGCAGTGATAAATCCTTTGTCATCTTTCCTTGCTCTACAGTTTCGATACAGACGCGCTCGAGAGTTGCGCAGAACTTTGCTAGTTCAGCGTTGTTATCAAGTTTGGCGCGATGAGCCAGACCTTGAGTCCACGCGAAGATTGAGGCAATTGGATTTGTTGAAGTCGCTTTGCCGGCCTGGTGGTCGCGGTAGTGACGAGTGACGGTGCCGTGGGCTGCTTCTGCCTCACACACCTTTCCATCTGGAGTCATCAAGACTGAGGTCATCAACCCAAGTGAGCCATATCCCTGAGCGACGGTATCTGATTGAACATCTCCATCGTAATTCTTACATGCCCAGACATAGCCACCCTCCATACGAAGTGACATAGCAACCATGTCATCAATGAGGCGGTGTTCATACCAAATTCCAGCAGCTTCAAATTGTGTTTTAAATTCTGTTTGGTAAATCTCTTCGAAGATATCTTTAAAGCGCCCGTCATATGCCTTAAGAATGGTGTTCTTGGTTGAGAGATAGACCGGGAACTTGCGAAGTAGACCGTAGTTCAATGATGCGCGAGCGAAATCGCGGATTGAATCATCGACGTTATACATCGCCATCGCAACGCCGGAAGATTCAAAGTTAAAGACTTCAAACTCTTGGGGAGCTGTGCCATCTTCTGGAACGAATGAGAGAGTGAGCTTGCCCGCACCTGGAACTTTGAAATCTGTTGCGCGGTATTGATCGCCAAAGGCGTGGCGGCCAATCACGATCGGCTTGGTCCAGTGCGGTACCAGACGTGGCACATTGCTAATGATGATTGGTTCGCGGAAGATAACGCCGCCCAGAATGTTACGGATAGTTCCGTTAGGAGATTTCCACATCTTCTTGAGGCCGAATTCCTTGACGCGAGCTTCATCTGGAGTGATGGTTGCGCACTTAATTCCAACGCCGTGCTTCTGAATTGCTCTCGCAGAATCGATGGTGACCTGATCATCAGTGGCATCACGGTGTTCCATACCAAGGTCGTAGTACTCAAGATTTACATCGAGATAAGGAAGTATCAGTGAATCCTTGATGAACTGCCACATGATGCGGGTCATTTCATCGCCATCTAGTTCAACAACTGTGCCTTGTACTTTGATCTTTTCCATTGCTACATATCCTTTACATCTGCTTGCTTGGCACGGACTGCTTCAGCAGCTTCTTTGAGTGATGCAACTTCTGCATCAGTGAGCTTGCTTTCGACAACTTTACGAATACCTGACTTACCGATTTCAGCTTCAACGCCGAGGTAGACGCCTGAGATTCCATATTCGCCATCGACCCAGGCGCAGACCGGCATAACCGCACCTGAATCTTCGATAACAGCCTTGGCCATGCGAGCTGCGGCGGCAGATGGTGCGTAATATGCAGAACCAGTCTTCAGGAGTGCAACAACTTCTGCGCCACCATTACGTGTGCGATCTACAAGCTCATCGATCTCAGCTTGTGACAATTTATCTGAGAGAGGGACTCCATCGACAGTGCAGCGACTTGGTACTGGAACCATGGTGTCGCCATGAGAACCCAGGGTAAGAGTCTTTACTGATCCAACTTTTACACCAAGTTTTTCAGCAACAAAGTTGGTAAAGCGTGCAGTATCGAGCATGCCAGCCTGACCCATAACTCGATTCTTTGGAAAGTTAGTGGCAAGTTGCGCAAGTGCGGTCATTTCATCAAGTGGATTGGAGACCACGATGATGACTGCATTAGGTGAGTGTTTTGCAATGTTTTCTGCAACTCCGCGAACGATTCCGGCATTGACGCCGATCAAATCCATACGGCTCATACCTGGCTTGCGTGGAAGGCCAGCGGTAATAACAACGACATCAGAGTTTGCGGTCTTTTCGTAACCAGCACCTTCGGCAGTTGTAGTTGCACCGGTGATCTTGGTTTCGAAACCTTCGATAGAACGTGATTGGTTCATATCGAGCGCCAAACCTTCTGGCTTACCTTCGACAATATCTGTCAACACAACTTCGTCGAATATGTTGTACTCAGCTAGACGAAGAGCTGTAGTTGATCCGTAGAAACCTGCACCTACAACGGTAACTTTCTTAGCCATATTTTTCCCTTATATCTATGCTCTATGTATCTTGATGTCGAGAGAACTCTACAACCCCTTGGGAAGTGCCAACGCCAGCCCAAAGAGAACAATGGCAATCACTAGCGGGAGATAACGCTCAATTCTGCGCGAGTTCCATTGCGAGAGCGCAATCACACCAGTGCCTGCCGAGATCAGAAGTGCGCCGATGCGAACAAACCCTGCAATACCGATAAGAACGCCGAGTGAAATTGCGATGTACGCCGCGCGAATCTGTAGCGCTGTTATCGCTCGCATGCATCAACCACATTCGTGAGCAACATGGCGCGAGTCATGGGACCGACGCCGCCAGGCATAGGGGCTACAAAGGCGGCAACATACATAACGCCTGGATCAACATCACCCAGCAAGCCGGCATCTGTTCGAGAAATACCAACATCAAGAACAGTTGCGCCCGGTTTAATCATCTCGGCTTTGAGGAAGTGAGCTTTACCAATTGCGGCAATAACGATATCTGCGCGTCGGGTATGTGCAGCTAAATCTTTGGTACCCGTATGAGTAAGCGTGACCGTTGCATTTTCTTGCTTGCGACTTAATAAGAGGCCAAGTGGGCGTCCCACAGTTAATCCTCGCCCAATAACAACAACTTCGGCACCAGAGAGTGGGATCTTGTAATGGTTAATCAACTCGACGATTCCGCGGGGAGTGCACGGTAGTGGTGCTTCATAACCAGCGACAAGTCTGCCTAAATTCATGGGATGCAATCCATCTGCATCCTTTGCAGGATCTATCGCTTCAAGAATTTGTTGGGTGTTTATTCCAATAGGAAGTGGCAACTGAACGATATATCCAGTGCACTCCTTTGCAGCATTGAGATTTTTAATGGCTGCAAGCACATCTGCTTGAGTCGCAGTTGCTGGTAAATCAACTCGAATCGAAGTAATACCAACTTCGTGGCAATCACGGTGCTTACCTGCAACATATGAGTGCGAACCAGGATCATCGCCTACTAGGACTGTTCCAAGTCCTGGCGTTACTCCCTTTGCCTTAAGCGCAGAAGTGCGCGAAGCAAGATCTGCTTTGATGGAAGCAGCAAGTGCTTTGCCATCTAAAATCTGCGCGCTCATATGCGGATTCTATGTGCTCTGTTATGCGTGAGAGAAATGACGAGTGCCGGTAAAGAACATTGCTACGCCTGCTTGAGTTGCGGCAGCGATAACTTCTTCATCGCGCACGCTTCCGCCAGGCTGCACAATCGCTACTACCCCTGCTGCGGTCAGGATTTCTAGCCCGTCAGCAAATGGGAAGAATGCATCTGATGCAGCAACGCTTCCAGAAACTCGATCACCGGCGCGATCTACTGCAAGTCGGGCAGAGTCAACGCGATTCACTTGTCCCATTCCGATACCTACTGCGGCACCATCATGCGCGAGCAAGATGGCATTGCTCTTCACTGCGCGAACTGATCGCCAGGCAAAGGCCAAATCTCTCAGCACAGAATCAGAGACGGGAGAACCTGTCACCTGCTTCCAATTCTTTGGGTCATCTCCATCGGCGTTAATGAGATCTGTCTCTTGCACAAGTACTCCACCGGATACTGGGCGAATCTCTAGCGGAGAGATACGAGTAATAGGACAGGTAAGAATTCGAATAGAGGGCTTCTTCATCAAAATCTCTAGCGCTGCTGGTTCGTATTCAGGAGCGATGATTACTTCTGTAAAGATCTGCGAGAGCGGTTCGGCCATTGCAACTGTGACTTTACGATTTGCAGCTACAACTCCCCCAAATGCTGAGACAGGGTCACAGGCATGTGCCTTGAGATAGGCATCAGCGATATCTCTTCCTACTGCAACTCCACAAGGATTGGCGTGCTTAATAATTGCAACGCATGGTTCGGAGTGATCGAGCGCTGCACGCCAAGCGGCATCGGCATCGGTGTAATTATTAAATGACATCTCTTTACCGTGCGATTGAATCGAATTAACAATCCCTGGAGGGCCGCCGCGATAGATGGCAGCCTGTTGATGTGGATTCTCACCGTAGCGCAGTGAATCTTCGCGCTTCCAGATGAGGCCCACCCAATCAAGATCTTCCATCGAGTGGCTAATAGTCGAGCCCAGCCAACTCGCAATGGTGAGATCGTATTCAGCGGTAGTGCGGAAAACTTCGAGCGCTAAAAGTTTGCGCTCTTCATCTGTAAAACCACCGGCTTTGATTGATTCAATAACGTGGTCGTATTGAGATTCATTGCAGACCACAGCAACGGAGCCATGATTCTTGGCAGCTCCGCGAAGCATGGATGGTCCACCGATATCAATCTGCTCGATGCACTCTTCGAAGGAAGCTCCAGACATGAGGGTTTTAAAGAATGGGTAGAGGTTAATCACCACCAGATCAAAAGGAGCGATATCAAGATCGGCAATGGCCTTCAGATGTTCAGGATTATTTTGATCAGCCAGAATTCCGGAGTGAATCTTCGGATGCAAAGTCTTCACGCGACCGCCCATGATTTCTGGGAAACCTGTGTAGCTACTTACTTCCGTGACTGCGATTCCGGCCTCTTGCAGGGTCTTAGCAGTTGAGCCAGTAGAGAGGATTTCTATGTCCGCATCGGCAAGAACGCGTCCGAGTTCAAGTAATCGATCTTTGTCATAAACGCTCACAAGTGCGCGGCGAATTGGTTTGCGATTAGCCATTCATCTTCTCCCCATTTAACTTCTCGATGGTGGTGATCAGTGAAGCAATGGTCGCAACTATGAGACCTCGTTCGACAATCTTAATGCGCTCGTGGAGCGACTCTTCAGTATCGCCTGGGAGAATTTCCACGCGTTCCTGAGCAATGACTTCTCCGGTATCAACTCCAGCATCGACCCAATGAATTGTCGTCCCAGTCTCGGCAGCACCAGCAGCCAGAGCATCGCGAATCGCATGTGCTCCGGGAAAGAGCGGAAGCAATGCGGGGTGGCTATTGATGATCTTAAATCTGGCAACAATTTTTTCAGAAAGTATTCTCATAAATCCAGCGCTGACAACGAGATCTGGCTTGAGAGCTGCCAGGAGAGTCTCTAATTCACGATCCCACTCGGTGCGATCTGGGAGCATCGGAATGGTAAAAGTTTCAATGCCGGCCTTCTGTGCACGCTCTAATACTGGAGCGTTCTGTTTATCAGAAATAACTGCGACGATATCTATCTCTAAATGTGCATCAATGATTGCCTGAGCAAGAGTTCCGCTTCCGGATGCCAGAATGACAACCCGTTTCATCGCGTACTTCTGCTCTTGATTGCCAACGTTGCCGCAGCGCCAATCCCAATTTCTACCGCCACCGAAAGAACGAATTTCCAGATGGAGACTCCCATTGCACCCATCTCAGCGGTGATCAGTGAACCACTTGCGCAGTAAGCCAGAATCAAGCTGATAACAACTGTGAAGGTGTAGCTCTGAATCAGAGTTTGAATTCCAAATGGCATACTCCATTGAGCGAGTAAGACGCCAAGTCCGATAAAGAAAAGAATTCCGATAAGTGCCAAAGGTTGCCGAGAAGTGGGAACTACGCCCAGCAACGGTAGCGCTGGTAATTGTCCTAAGTGATACCAGAGTGGAGAAATCAGAGTTCCTTTACCGACCGCTAGCCCAGTACCAGAGAAATACGCAGCGACTGCCACTGCCGCATTAGGAAGATAGAGTGCATTGAGAAATAGCAGGAGCAGTCCACCAAATATTCCGGGCTGTAGCGAGATTGAGATAATTTTTACCTGATTAAAGTGGATAAAAATTAAAATAGTTATCAGGATAAATCCAGCACCGAGCATCAACGCGATGGTGCGCACGGCAAATCGGACGGCTTTTGCTGGTGAAACTCTCGTTCCAGCTGACATGGTCGCAACAAGTGAAATCACGAAGGCAATTACCGGCGCCAAATACCACTGCGGAGTTACTGCAGTAGATCGACTCAAGAAGGCTAGCGCCGTTACAAGTAGCGCATAGATTGCCGAAAATATAAGGCGAACGCCATTGATGTCATGAAAATATCCAGATAAGCGATCGATTGCGCGACTAAAGGCAGACCGAATTGCAAAGAACGGAAGTACTACGCCACCCAGTGGTAGATATGTCAGGTAACCGGCAATTCCAGTTGGAGGAAGTGCTAATTGAAATGGAATGTGGTGTGCACCAAGCCAGATCCATACCGCGCCACGGATCGGATCTGTTGTGCTGCCACTTGCGCTTCCTGCGGTAGCCCAGGCAATCAGAGCAATAAAAGAGAATGGAAGTAAGAGAAGAGCAGCTGCACGTATGACATGAGACAACGAGACCGAAAGGACGCGTTGCATCGGAGTGTTATCGACCTAAGATGGTGCGCATTAGTTGCGCAGTTTCGCTCGGTGTCTGGCCAACTTTTACTCCCGCAGCTTCTAGAGCATCTTTCTTTGCCTGCGCTGTACCGGAAGAGCCAGAGACAATCGCACCTGCATGTCCCATTGTCTTTCCTTCAGGAGCGGTAAAGCCTGCAACATAACCAACGACAGGCTTAGTTACATACTCAGAGATAAATGCGGCGGCACGTTCTTCCGCATCACCACCGATTTCACCGATCATCACAATTGCTGTTGTTTCAGGATCATCCTGGAATGCACGGAGGCAATCGATATGAGTTGTTCCGATAACCGGATCTCCACCAATACCGACGGCGGTTGAGAAACCGATATCGCGAAGTTCGTACATCATCTGATAGGTCAAAGTTCCGGACTTTGATACGAGACCGATAGGTCCACGCTTGGTGATATCTGCCGGAATGATGCCGACATTTGATTGATCTGGGCTAATTAAACCTGGGCAGTTAGGGCCGATGATCTGTGTTGTTCCCTTTTCCAATGAGTATGCATAGAAGTATGCAGAATCATGTACTGGGATTCCCTCAGTGATCACTACAACTAGTGGCATCTTGGCATCGATGGCATCGATGACTGCAGCTTTTGCAAACTTAGGTGGAACAAAGACAACCGACACATTTGCGCCCGTTGCTGCAATTGCTTCAGCCACAGTGTTGAAGACAGGAAGTGATGTGCCATCGATATCGACAACTTGCCCACCTTTACCTGGCGTAACGCCACCGACAACCTTGGTACCTGATGCCAACATGCGACGAGTGTGTTTGGTTCCTTCAGAACCAGTCATACCTTGAACGATGACTTTGCTTGATCCGTTGATAAAGATTGACATTACTTCGCCGCCAATTCTGCAGCGCGTGATGCTGCTCCATCCATAGTTTCGGCTTGCTCAACCAATGGGTGGTTTGCAGCATTGAGAATTGCGCGACCTTCAAGCACATTGTTGCCATCGAGGCGGACCACGATTGGCTTGGTCGCCTTTGGTCCAAGTAATTCAAGTGCTTGAACGATTCCATTTGCCACTGCATCACATGCTGTGATTCCACCAAAGACATTGACGAATACGCTCTTTACATCAGGATCTCCGAGAATAATGGAGAGGCCGTCAGCCATCACCTGAGCAGATGCGCCGCCACCGATATCGAGGAAGTTTGCGGGGCGCATTCCACCGAATTTTTCACCAGCATAGGCAACGACATCGAGCGTTGACATCACAAGTCCTGCACCGTTGCCGATGATTCCAACTTGTCCATTGTCGAGCTTGACATAGTTAAGGCCTTTTTCCTTAGCAGCGGCCTCAAGTGCGTTGGTTGATGCGTGATCAACGAGTGCTTCATGGCTTGGCTGACGGAAATCTGCGTTTTCATCGAGGGTGACCTTGCCATCGAGTGCAACAACGCGTCCATCTTCAGTTTTGACGAGTGGATTTACCTCTACAAGAGTTGCATCTTCAGATTGGAATGTCTCCCAGAGTTTTACCAAAACGTCGGCAACTTGATCTGCAACATCTGTCGGGAACTGCGCCTGAGCAACAATTTCTCTCGCCTTTGCCAATGAGATTCCTTCAACAGCGCTGACTGGAACCTTTGCTAACTTTTCTGGAGCTGTATGCGCAACTTCCTCGATATCCATTCCGCCAGCAACAGATGCCATAACAAGGAATGTGCGATGTGAGCGATCGAGAAGGATGGATACGTAATATTCAGATGCGATAGGAGCTGCTTGCGCAATCATCACTTGATAAACGGTGTGGCCTTTGATATCCATTCCGAGAATTGCTTTCGCCTTTTCAAATGTATCTGCTGCATCTACTGCCAGCTTGACGCCACCTGCTTTTCCACGTCCACCAACTTTTACCTGCGCCTTTACAACAACTTTTCCACCCATCGTGGCAGCGGCATCGCGCGCTTGTTCAGGAGTTGTAGCAACTGCACCTTGTAATACAGGGACAGAGTGCTTTTCAAAAAGATCGCGTGCTTGGTATTCGTAGAGATCCACGTAGGCTCCTTATAGCGGCGGTAGCTGAGAGCCCAATCTTAAGTGTTTATTTAGAGCGTTGTGACAGGGGCGTAGCGCAGCAGCAGCCGTTTATCGCCATATTGGCCGAAGTTGATGGTCGCCTCAGATTTATCGCCTTCACCTGCAAGTGCGACAACGGTGCCCAATCCAAATGTGTCATGAGACACACGCTGTCCCACTTCGAGAACCATTGCAGTTGATTTCTTACCGGTGGCGCGAGGTGGTGGCCCAGATGGAAGTCGCGATTTCTTTACAGCAGATGATGTCGTGAAAGTGCTGCGACCTTCGTTCTTCCATTCGATTAACTCAGTTGGAATCTCATCAAGGAATCGTGAAGCTGGATTGTACTTAGGTGTTCCAAAAGTTAATCGATATTCGGCGCGGGAAATATAGAGTCGTTTTTCGGCGCGCGTTAAACCGACATATGCCAAGCGACGCTCTTCTTCAATCTCTTTGGGATCATCGAGAGTTCGCGCATGGGGAAATATTCCATCTTCCATACCGGTAAGAAATACGGTAGGAAACTCCAGGCCTTTTGCAGTGTGCAGGGTCATCAAAGTAACGACTCCCCCATGGTCTTCACCATCAGGCAATTCTGTAGAACCCGCATCGACAGGTCGATCGGGTATGTCATCGGCATCTGCAACCAATGAAACTTTTTCTAGGAAACCAGAGAGTGAGATCTCTTCATCTTCACCGAGCTCTTCAAAGGGGCGTTCTTCATACTCCATCGATGCAGAGACGAGTTCCTTAAGGTTTTCGACGCGGACTTCATCTTGTGGATCTTTACTGCTCTCAAGTTCAGTGAGCAAACCTGATTGTTCAAGGACAGCTTCGATGATGACCGATGGCTTGGTCTTGGCTTCTACCAAAGTTTGCAGCGCAGTTAACATCGAGGTAAATGCGGTGATGGATTGTGATGCCTTATTAGGAACAGATGTCGCCTCCGTTACGCGCAGAAGCGCGTTCCAGAAAGAGATTCCCTGTGCTTGGGCAAAGATCTCAACTTCTTCGAGTGCCCGATCGCCAATGCCGCGCTTAGGTAAGTTGATGATGCGGCGAATAGATACTTCATCGTTGGGGTTAGCTAAGACGCGAAGATAGGCGAGTAAATCCTTGACCTCTTTACGTTCGTAGAAGCGAAGCCCACCAACTACTTTGTATGGAATAGCAGCGCGCATAAAGATTTCTTCAAAGATACGTGATTGCGCATTGGTGCGATAGAAGACTGCCGTATCTCCTGGATTGGAGTGGCCCATATCTTGCAAGGAGCGGATCTCGCCCTTAATGAATTCAGCTTCGTCATATTCAGATTCGGCGACATATCCAACAAGTGGCGCACCTGAACCTGCTTCAGACCAGAGGTTCTTCTCTTTGCGAGATTCATTCTTGGTAATCACCGCATTCGCGGCGTTGAGAATATTTTGGGTAGATCGGTAATTCTGTTCGAGTAATACAGTTGCAGCGTTGGGATAGTCGACTTCAAATTGCAGAATATTGCGAATCGTCGCGCCACGGAATCCATAGATAGATTGATCAGCATCGCCGACGACGCAGAGTTCGGCTAAGGGGTATCCATCGCCCTCTACGCCGGTGAGCTCTTTAACTAATTGATATTGAGCATGGTTGGTATCTTGATACTCATCGACCAAGATATGGCGAAAACGAGAACGAAAGCGCGCCTTAGCTTCGGGGAATTTCTGCAAGACCTGCACAGTCTTCATAATCAGATCATCGAAATCCATCGCATTGGCTTGTTGCAATCGTTTCTCATACATGGTGTAGACATCGGCAACAATGGTTTCAAATTGATTGGTCGCATGGCTTAAATATTCGTACGGGGTCTGTAACTCATTCTTAGCGTTAGAGATTAAGTTTTGGAATTGGCGTGGTGGATATCGCTTGGGATCGAGGTTGAGCGTCTCCATAACTCGCGAAATTAATTTCTGCGAATCGGCAGAGTCGTAGATGCTAAAGGTGCTGCTATAACCAAGGCGTTCTACTTCTTGGCGTAACATGCGAACGCAGGATGAGTGAAAGGTTGAGACCCACATTGATTTTGCGATGGGCCCAACTAGTTCGGTGACACGATCTTTCATCTCGCCAGCTGCCTTATTGGTGAAGGTAATTGCCAAGATTTCATAGGGGCGAACTTCGCGGCGCGCCATGATGTAGGCGATTCGCCGGGTAAGAACGCGAGTCTTTCCAGAACCTGCACCAGCCACCACTAATAAAGGTGAACCGGCATGAGCAACCGCCTTCTGTTGCTGCGGATTGAGTCCGTCGAGCAAAGGGTCGGTCATCGTCATGGCGGGGAGTCTATTAGGCTTGTATGTCATGGAGCCGATATCAGATTCAGAGATCAAGCGCGTTTTAGTAGTCAATGCCCATCCCGATGATTCGGACTTTGGCGCATCCGGAACTATCGCGCAGTGGGTGCAGAAAGGCATCGTGGTCTCATATGTTCTCTGCACCAACGGCGACCAAGGTGGCGAAGAATCTGGTTTCACTAAGGAAGAGATGCCGGCAGTACGTCAACGCGAACAACGCGCAGCATGTGCCGCACTTGGAATTTCCGATGTCACCTTTTTAAATTATGTCGATGGACATCTCGAACCAACGATTGCGCTTCGTAAAGATATTGTCCGCCAAATCCGGCGCGTGCAACCAGATCGCATTGTCTGCCAATCTCCCGAACGAAATTGGGAGCGCATCGGTGCAAGCCATCCCGATCACTTAGCTGCCGGAGAAGCAACAATTCAAGCGGTCTATCCGGATGCTCGTAATCCCTTTGCCTTTACCGACCTGCTAGAAAAGGAAGGTCTGCAACCTTGGCGCACTAAGGAAGTTTGGATGCAGGGACATGCGCAACCTGATCATTTCGTCGACATCACCGATACCTTCCACTTCAAGATTGCAGCGCTCAAAGAGCATGCATCACAGACTGGCCATATGGAGAACCTCGAAGAGATGTTGCGCGAATGGGGACAGCGCAATGCTGGCTTTGGCCAACTTCCTGAAGGTCGTATCGCTGAAGCTTTTAAGATAGTTAATACAAATTAATTAACTTCTTACACGCTACTTAGCTACAGCCTTTCTAATTTCAACAGTCTGGATGGGATACCCATCTCCTGCATACATCGCCTGAGTTCCGCTCATTTGATATGCACCTACTGCGCCAATTTTCTGAACTAGATCAAGACCCTTTGTGATCTTCCCCCAGATTGTGTAATTAGCCCCTAGCGTTGTGTCTTGATAGACCAAGAAGAATTGTGAGCCATTGGTCTTAGGGCCAGAGTTGGCCATAGCAACTGTTCCTGCTGGGTAATTGACTCCCGTTGCCTTCGGCAAGTTTTCATCTACATAGCCAGTCCAACCAGTTGGTGATCCACTTCCACTTGCAGTTGGGTCGCCACATTGCAGAACATAAATTCCCTGGGTTGTCAGGCGATGACATAGCGAGTTGGCGTAGTAACCAGCATTGGCAAGTGTGGAAATTGAAGTCACGGTGATCGGCGCTTGTGAACCCAATAGCGAGATTACGATATCGCCACAATTTGTGGTCAGCGTCAAAGTTTTAGCTAGCGATTTCGCAGCAACTGTCGGCTGCTTCACTGTTGCAGGAGTGTGCCCCTTGGCGGTGCTCTTGGCACATCCCGGAACTGAGGTTGGGCGAGTAGCTGCATGTGCAGGAGTGAGAGAAAGTAGACCAAGTGCACAGGTGGTCAATAGCGCAATCGCAGTCATTCTTTTCATTATCGAGTTCCTATTCCCATTCAATCGTGCCAGGTGGCTTACTTGTGACATCTACAACGACGCGGTTTACCTCACGAACTTCATTGGTAATACGCGTTGAAATCTTCTCGAGAACATCATAGGGAATGCGCGACCAATCAGCAGTCATTGCATCTTCACTCGATACCGGGCGCAGAACAATCGGATGTCCATAGGTGCGTCCATCGCCTTGTACTCCCACGCTGCGAACATCTGCCAGCAAGACAACTGGGCATTGCCAGATCTGTCGATCAAGGCCTGCGGCTTTCAGTTCTATACGTGCAATCAGATCTGCCTGACGCAAAATATCGAGGCGCTCTGCAGTGACTTCACCAATGATGCGGATACCAAGCCCTGGTCCAGGAAATGGTTGTCGCCACACAATCTCTTCTGGTAAACCGAGTTCTAGACCTACCTGGCGAACTTCATCTTTAAAGAGCGTGCGAAGTGGTTCGACTAATGTAAATTTCAAATCATCAGGTAGTCCGCCAACATTGTGATGCGATTTGATATTGGCTGTCCCTGTGCCGCCACCTGATTCAACAACATCGGGATACAAGGTGCCCTGAACTAGGTATTCAACATCTCCCCCAGCTGCAATATCACGGGCCGCCTGCTCAAAGGAGCGAATAAATTCACGGCCAATAATTTTCCGCTTCTCTTCTGGATCAGTAACTCCTGCCAGCGCGTTTAGAAATTGTTCTACTGCATCGACCACAACGAGTTCGACTCCGGTAGATGCTACGAAATCGCGTTGTACTTGTTCAGATTCTCCGCTGCGCAGCAGGCCGTGATCTACAAAGACGCAAGTTAATTGTTTACCGACTGCGCGCTGCACGATGGCGGCAGCAACTGCAGAGTCGACTCCGCCTGAAAGACCGCAGATAACGCGCTTATCGCCGATCACAGCTTTCGCCTTAGCAACTTCATCTTCAGCAATATTGCTTGTAGTCCACGTTGGTTTACATCCGGCAATATTGATAAGCCAATTCTGAAGAATTGCTTGTCCGTGCTCTGAGTGAAGTACCTCTGGATGAAATTGCACTCCAGCTAACTTTCCGGATGCATCTTCAAAGGCCGCGATAGGAGTATCGGAAGTTGAAGCCGTGACGCTAAAACCACACGGGACTTCAGATACTGCATCACCGTGCGACATCCAGACAGATTGATCTACTGGAAGACCGGCAAAGATTTTTGACCCGGCTTTTACTTGCAATGGAGTGCGGCCGAATTCTGATTTTCCAGTCTGCGCAACAACGCCAGCTAGAGCTGCCGCCATAGTTTGAAAGCCGTAGCAAATTCCAAAGACGGGAATACCGAGTGCGAAGATTGCTGGATCCACCTTCGGTGCATGATCGGCATAGACAGATGATGGTCCACCCGACAAGATAATCGCTTCAGGGTTTTTGGCGCTGACTTCAGCTGCAGTAATTGATGATGGAACAATCTCTGAATACACATGTGCTTCGCGGACACGACGAGCAATTAACTGTGCATATTGCGCGCCGAAATCGACGACAAGTACGCCGTGCTTATCGGCCATGCTGCATAATGATTTCTACGCGCTGGAATGACTTCACATCTGAGTATCCGCAGGTGGCCATCGCACGACGTAGTGCACCAAATAGATTCATGGATCCATCTGATGTATGTGATGGTCCATTGAGTACTTCTTCGAGTGTTCCAACAGTTCCCACATTAACGCGTTGACCGCGCGGAACTTCTTGGTGATAAGCCTCAGATCCCCAGTGCCAACCAAGCCCAGGTGATTCAACAGCTTTTGCTAACGCTGAACCCATCATCACTGCATCTGCACCGCAGGCAATTGCCTTTGCAATATCGCCAGACTTTCCAACAGAACCATCGGCGATAACGTGAACGTAACGTCCGCCGGATTCATCGAGATATTCGCGACGTGCTGCCGCAACATCAGCAACTGCAGTAGCCATAGGCACTTGAATGCCAAGAACAGTCTGCGTTGTATGTGCGGCTCCCCCACCGAATCCAACGAGAACACCAGCTGCACCTGCACGCATGAGGTGAAGTGCACCGGTGGTTGTTGCAACTCCACCAACGATGACAGGTACGTCGAGCTCGTAGATAAATTTCTTGAGGTTGAGCGCTTCACTTTCTGCTGCAACATGTTCTGCTGAAACAGTTGTTCCGCGAATGACGAAGATATCTACACCTGCATCGATAACAGCTTTGTGAAGTTGTGCAGTGCGCTGTGGTGATAGCGATGCTGCAACTGTGACACCTGAATCGCGAATCTGCTGAATGCGCTCTTTAATCAATTCAGGGCGAATCGGCGCAGCATAAATCTCTTGCATACGACGGGTTGCATGCTTATCTGGCATCGATGCGATTTCACCCAGTGGAATTCGTGGATCGTCATAGCGAGTCCATAGCCCCTCGAGATTAAGAACTCCGAGTCCGCCCAATTTTCCAATCGCAATCGCAGTCTCGGGAGAGACAACTGAATCCATCGGAGCGGCAATCAAAGGCAGATCAAATTTGTAAGCATCGATCTGCCATGCAGTACTTACCTCTTCTGGGGTACGAGTACGACGGCTTGGAACAATCGCAATATCGTCAAATGAATAAGCCTGGCGGGCGCGTTTTCCGGGAGCGATTTCGTAATCCATAGTTATTTCTTCTTGCTGTAGTTAGGGGCATCGGCCACATCGAGAACATCATGTGGGTGGCTCTCTTGTAAGCCTGCTGCAGTAATTTGAATTAAGCGACCTTCGCGACGCAGAGTTTCGATATCGGGCGCACCTGCATATCCCATACCGCTACGCAATCCGCCCACAAGTTGGTGAACAACTTCGGCAACTGGACCACGATATGCAACCTTGCCTTCGATTCCTTCTGGAACAAGTTTGTCCTCTGAAAGCACATCATCTTGCATATAACGATCTTTGGAGTATGACTTCTTTTCACCGCGAGATTGCATTGCACCCAGTGAACCCATGCCGCGATAGGCCTTGTACATACGGCCATCGATTTCAACGAGTTCGCCAGGAGATTCTTCACAGCCTGCAAGAAGTGAACCGAGCATTACTGAATGTGCACCAGCAACAATTGCTTTGACGATGTCACCGGAATATTGCAGACCACCATCTGCAATCAGAGGAATACCGGCTTTGTTACATGCCTTCGAAGCTTCCATGATTGCAGTTACTTGTGGAACGCCAACACCGGCAACGACTCGGGTTGTGCAGATGGATCCGGGACCGACGCCAACTTTGACTGCATCTGCACCGGCATTGATAAGTGCCTGTGCACCGGCACGTGTTGCCACATTGCCACCAATAATTTCGATAGTGGAAGAGAAATTCTTAATTCGTGAAATTGCATCGAGGACCGCGCGATGATGACCATGCGCTGTATCGACGACGATGACATCGACTCCGGCTTCGATCAACTTCTGAGCACGAGCAAAACCATCGTCGCCCACGCCTACTGCCGCTCCTGCCAAGCCGACGTTCTTGACCAACTTCACGTGGGTGACTTGTTCATCGACAGGAAGGTTGCGGTGGATGATGCCGATACCACCAGCTTTTGCCATAGCGATTGCCATAGTGGATTCGGTGACGGTATCCATTGCAGATGAGATGACTGGCACTGCCAAAGTGATATTACGTGTGAGGCGAGTTGAGGTATCTACTTCAGAAGGCACGACATCGGATGCATCGGGAAGAAGAAGTACATCGTCATATGTCAGGCCAAGGAGCGCGACCTTTTCAGAATCGATCATCGCGCGGCTCCCTTAGATATCAACGAGAGCGCAGTCTACCTGTTGATTTACGCGCCTAAAGCCTGGGCAATCTCATCGCAGGCATGCTCTAAGCCCTCAGCCCGAATAACCCCATCGCATTGGATAGAGTCCCAGCCGGGGCCGCCAACAACGATACGAGGAGCGGGACGGATTGCCGGCATCTCTTTCCAATATTTTTCTTCAGCATTCTTAGGTAGTTGCGCCCACATAAAGATAGCGGGAGGCGCACATCGATTGACCATCGCAGAAAGCGCCGATAGTGGGGTGCGAGCGCCGAGGACATAGCTCTGAATATTGCGTTCGCATAGCGCCGCCGCCATGGCGTAGAGAGGAAGTGAGTGCAACTCTTCACCAACCGCAGCAAGAAGAACGGGTTGCGCATTGAGTGGCTTCTTCAACTCAACAACGCGATGATGCATGGTTCGCTTGAGAATTTCCGAGAAGAGATGTTCAATCTCAATTCCTGATTTATTGATCTCCCACTCTTGGCCAATTAAAAAGAGCGTTGGCACAATGACATCAGACCATGCGCCTTCTACTCCATAGGTATCAATCTCGTGATTGAGAGTGGATTCGATAAAGGCTCGATCAAAGCTAGCCAGAGCTTTGTAGAGAGCGTCGACTACATCCTCGCGAACTTCCATCTCTCGGACAATCTTCATGAGCGGTGTCGCCTCTTTACATGTCTTCGCTTGATCGGCTGCATCCGCTGGTGCAACGCCGGCAACGATAAGTCGGCGCATCATCATCAACTTTGCTAAATCATGTGGGCAGTAACGGCGGTGTTCGCCCTCTTGATGATCTGAAGGGCCTAGGCCATAGCGACGATCCCAGGTGCGCAGAGTGGCTGGGGCAACCCCGATACGGCGAGCCACGGCTGCGACGGTGAGCTTCTCCCCGGTGGGCGCCACATTGCTCTTTGCCATGGCGCAATCGTGGCGGTAAGTGGCCTAACTCACCACTTGAAAATCGGACATTTTGCACGGTGAATAAGGCACGAAGCGATAGATGGTTGAACAACCTATGAATCGGTTGTACTGTGTCCTTAACAACGCGTAAAGGAGTACCTGATGGCCGAACTTTCACGACTACCGCAACCTATTGCTGAGCAATGGGAGTGGCAGTACGAAGGATCATGCCGTTCGCTGGACTCTGAGATGTTCTTCCATCCAGATGGCGAACGCGGCCCACGTCGACGCAATCGCGAGAATGCTGCCAAAGCTGTCTGCGCTACCTGCCCAGTGATCCAGGCCTGTCGTGAGCATGCGCTCTCAGTACAAGAGCCATATGGAATCTGGGGCGGTCTCTCAGAAGATGATCGCGCAACCATTTTGATTCAGCGCGGTATTCCAGTTATCTCGCACGCTTCTTAATTTTTCTTCTTTTCTCACAAGAAAAATCCCCCGCTCTCGGTTGAGAACGGGGGATTTTTCTTTACTAATTACTTAGTGGCTATGTCCGCCAGGACCATGTGAATGTCCGTGGCCGCTTGATGCTGGCTCTTCATTTGCTGGACGTTCGAAGACAACAGCTTCTGTTGTAATAAACATTGCAGCAATCGATGCAGCATTTGCAAGAGCTGAACGAGTTACCTTCACTGGGTCGATGACGCCATCTTTTGCAAGATCGCCATAGACATCAGTTGCAGCATTGAAACCTTCATTTGGCTTCATAGCGCGAACCTTTGCGACTACTACGTAGCCTTCGAGTCCGGCATTCTCTGCAATCCAGCGAAGTGGTTCGTCACATGCCTTGCGAACAAGTGCAACACCGACAGCCTTATCGCCGGTGAAGCCGAGGTTATCGTTTAAAGCATCAGCTGCATGCACAAGGGCAGCGCCTCCGCCGATAACGATTCCTTCTTCAACAGCGGCACGAGTTGCAGAGATAGCATCTTCAAGACGGTGCTTCTTCTCATTCAACTCAACTTCAGTATGTGCGCCGACCTTGATGACGCAGACGCCACCAGAAAGCTTGGCAATACGTTCCTGAAGTTTCTCGCGATCCCATTCAGAATCTGACTGTGAATGTTCCGCACGGAGTTCGCCGATGCGACCAGATACTGCTGACTTATCGCCTGCACCATCAACGAGAGTTGTTGTCTCTTTAGTGACCACAACGCGACGAGCGCGTCCGAGATCTTCAAGAGTTGCACCCTCGAGCTTCATGCCAACATCTTCAGAGATAACGGTTGCACCTGTAAGGATCGCCATATCCTGCAAGATCGCCTTACGACGATCTCCGAAAGCGGGAGCCTTTACAGCTACTGATGTAAATACTCCGCGCATGCGGTTTACAACGAGAGTTGAGAGCGCTTCGCCATCAACATCTTCAGCAACGATAAGAAGTGGCTTACCTGCTTGTGAGACCTTTTCGAGAAGCGGTAGTAGCTCGCCGAGCGCTGAGACCTTATTAGAGACAAGGAGCACGTAAGCATCTTCTAGTACTGCTTCCATGCGATCTTGATCTGTGACGAAGTATGGAGAGATGTAGCCCTTATCGAACTGCATTCCTTCAGTGAACTCGAGTTCGAGAGCTGTGGTTGATGCCTCTTCTACAGTGATAACGCCATCTTTGCCGACCTTATCCATCGCTTCTGCAATGAGGTCGCCGATTGCGCGATCCTGAGCTGAAATCGTTGCAACATCTGCGATCTGCGCCTTATCTTTGACGACAGTTGCATTCTCGCGAAGACGCGCTGAGATTGCCTCAACTGCTGCTTCGATACCGATCTTGAGATCCATTGGCTGTGCGCCGGCAGCAAGGTTACGAAGACCTTCCTTGACCATTGCCTGAGCAAGCACTGTTGCAGTTGTTGTTCCGTCGCCTGCGACATCGTTGGTCTTGGTAGCAACTTCCTTAACAAGCTGTGCGCCCATATTTTCTACAGGATCTGAAAGTTCGATCTCTTTTGCAATTGTCACACCATCATTAGTGATTGTTGGTGCGCCAAATGACTTTGCAATAACAACGTTACGGCCCTTAGGTCCGAGCGTTACCTTGACGGTGTCAGCGAGCTGATTAACACCGCGTTCCATTGCACGACGAGCATGCTCGTCGAATTCCAACATTTTGCCCATGGTTTACTTCTCGATAATCGCGAGAATGTCGCGGGCAGATAGGACGAGGTAATCCTCGTTGTTGTACTTAACTTCTGTTCCGCCGTACTTGCTGTAGAGAACGACATCGCCGACCTTTACATCCATCGGTACGCGAGCGCCATCATCGAAGCGGCCTGGGCCGACTGCAACAACTGTGCCTTCCTGTGGCTTTTCTTTCGCTGTATCTGGGATAACAAGACCTGATGCAGTTGTTGTCTCGGCCTCATTTGCCTTTACAACGATGCGATCTTCGAGCGGCTTAATGGCTACTGCCATGGTGGTACTCCTTTTAGTAATGACTAGTTTTAATCCACTATGTGAGGTCCGCCTGCGTTAGCAGTGTCGGCCCGAGAGTGCTAACGCTAAGCCTATGCAAGTGCCCTGTGGCTCGCAAATCGAAGGGTTAGAGGCTGACTTGCTCGACCTTCAGGCTGGAGTCGGCATCGAAGGCGCCCCGTGTGGCCGGCCTGCCGGCGCTGACCATGAGGCTACCCAGGGAGGCGACCATCGCCCCGTTATCGGTACATAGGTCAGGTGCAGGAATACGTAGCTGGATACCGGCCTTGGCGCAGCGTTCAGTTGCAACTGCGCGAAGACGTGAATTGGCCGCGACTCCCCCGGCGATCACCAATGAATCAATGCCGGAAGATTTACATGCTGCAAGTGCCTTGAGTAGTAAGACATCAACGATTGCTTCTTGAAATGAGGCGGCGACATCGGCGCGAATATATGAAGGTGCGCTCTCTAAATATCGGGCGACTGCAGTTTTGAGCCCTGAGAATGAGAAATCGTATGGGCGCGTTGCCCAATCGCTTGTTGTTGTGAGTCCGCGGGGAAAATCAATGGCGCTCGCAGATCCGTGGAATGCTTCACGATCAATGGCAGGTCCTCCTGGAAAACCTAAATCAAGGATGCGTGCAATTTTATCGAATGCTTCACCGGCCGCATCATCCATCGTCGCACCAAGTTTGGTAACGCTGCGAGTGATGTCATCTACTTGCAGAAGCGATGAATGACCGCCGCTGACAAGGAGCGCGATAGTGGGATCCGTTGGTTGATCATGTGTTAAGTAGTCAACAGATACATGCGCAGCTAAATGGTTAACGCCATACAGTGGTCGACCCAGGCCTTGCGCCAGCCCACTCGCTGATGCCACACCGACAAGGAGCGCACCAACTAAACCAGGGCCAGCAGTAACTGCTACCGCATCAATATCTGAGAGCGCGATTTTGGCATCCTTGATTGCGCGTTGAATACTAGGCAGCATCGCTTCGAGATGTGCACGAGATGCAATCTCAGGAACTACTCCCCCAAAGCGGGCATGTTCATCAACGCTGGATGCAATGACATTGGCAAGCAAGGTGCGGCCGCGCACAATTCCAATTGCTGTCTCATCGCAGGAGGTTTCAATACCCAGAACAATCGGTTCCATTATGCGAATTCCTTTCGCATGACAAAGGCATCTTTACCTGGACCGTAATAATCCATACGGACTGATATCTTCATATAACCCAGTGATTTATAGAGCTCGATTGCTGATTCATTGGTGTGCTCAACTTCCAGCATCATGGCGCTTGCCCCACGTTGGTGGGACCACTCTTCAATCTGCCGCATAAATTCTCGAGCAATTCCTTGCCTACGATATTCAGGCAGAACCGCCACCGTAAGGATGTCTGCTTCCACACCAGGGGCGGGCAAGAAGACGCCGCAGTATCCGATAATCCGGTTTTCGCTCTCTGCAACGGACATAAATCGCGTTGTTGGAATTCCAGCAAACTCTTCCTTAAATTGCGCGCTATTCCAGGGTGAATACGGAAATAACTCTTTCTCATACGATGCAAGAACTGCGATATCTAAGGCAATTGGTTGGCGGTAGGTAATCATGATCGCTCCGCAGTGGGCACGGCATCAGGGCGGCGCAAATACATCGGTTCGGTGATGTTCTGCCAATGTGCCAAAGAAACTAACTTCTTCATATCTGGATATTTATCGATGATAAATCCGTCAACTTCTGCTGGTTTGCTGACAGCCGGTCCCTCGACACGTACGCCATCTTTGTAACGCGCCCAGTAAATCTCTTTGCGGCGTGCATCAATAGCAACGGTGTACCCGCTCTGAGTGATATCGATAGCATCCAGTGAACAGATTCCAATCACCGGAATACTGCGCGCCAGACCAAAGGTGTGAGCAAAGGAGATACCAACCCGAAGTCCAGTAAAAGGTCCAGGCCCCATGCCGACAACTACCTGATGTGGTGGTGCACAAACTGTGAGAGCTTCAGCAACTAACTGTGAAAGTGCACGCCCATGATCTGTTGCGCCTTCATGGAACTTCTCAAAGAGAACGCTGTCACCTTCAATAATTCCAACGATGGTGCGTGAAGTCGATGTATCGATTGCAAGTGAGAGAGTCATAACTTCAGCCCCTGCCAACGGGAGCCAATGGGAGTAATGGATACTTCACGAACCTCGTCAGTGCGGTCGATAAGAATCTCTAAACGCTCTTCACTTAACCGCGCAGACTCTTCCCCACCCCATTCAATTACCGTGACAGCACCTTCTCGTGGTGAATCTAAATCAAGGTCATCGAGATACAACGCAGCCTTGCCACCTTCCAGTAGTCGATAGGCATCGACATGAATCAATGGAAGTGGGGCTTTATGGATACGTGAGATGACAAAGGTGGGAGAAGTGATGTCGTTAATCCCCAAAGCTTCACCTATCCCTTGCACCAGAACAGTTTTTCCTGCACCGAGTGGGCCATTAAGAAGGATGAGATCGCCAGCTACACATTGAGCCCCAATGCGAATACCAAGGTCGCGCATCTCGGCAGCTGTAGCTATCTTCACTGGTTGAGGATAGTTGATGCGAGAAAAGAAGAAGGGCCCCGGTCTCCCGAGGCCCTTCTCTACTTTATTTCTTACTGCTCGTTGTAGTACTTGAGCAGTGGAGCGCGGAAGTACTTATCCACGCTGAGGTTTCCTGATCGGCGGGCTGCTGATGCAATTGGTCCGCCTGCTGGGAACTTACCTGTTGTTCCGGCTCCAACCATCATCTTCGCAACAGTAAGTAAATTATCTGTTGAGAATGTGCAGTGGTTAGTTCCTGGAGCAGCAGGAGTGCTTGTGATTGGGCTACCAGCTGAGTCAAATGTTGTATATGACTTTGGAGTTGTGCTCCAGAGAACAACAAGATTGTTCTTTGGACGCTGATAGCTACGAGACTTCTTCGCTGCTGCAATTGCTGCTGCATGTTCTGCAACGAGCTGCTTGGCATAGGCATCGACTACACGTTGTGTTGCACCAGCAGGAGTAATTGGATCAGCAACGCCAACCATCATGACTGTTGGCATATTGATCTTTCCTGTAGTTGCAGCAAGAGTGCCCAGCTTTGCCATTGCATCAGCGTTGCCCTTTGCGCGAGGCGCATCAGGGTTTGCTGGGTTGAGAACTGCAAGCATCGCACCAATTGCAGTGTTACCTGATAGCGCTGCGTTGTAGATCACTGATGAATCTGCAACACGTGCTGAGTAATCTGTCTTGGTATTGTCATAGACAGCTCCACCAGTTTGTAGCTCTACATCCTGAGTTGCCAGGATGGCGAGAACTGCAGCAGATGCTGCGTTTTCAAGAGTTGCAAGTGCTGGGCTAATTGCCAATGGGAAGGAGAGCTTCAGCGCGCCATCTGGACCCGAGATTGAGTCGAAGTGATCAGATTGCGTTGGAAGTCCTGCCATGAGGCCAATGAGCAAGAGTGCAGATCGTGATGGAATTCCAGCTGCTTCAAGTGCCTTACCAGATGCACTTGATGTTGCTGGCCATGCACCTGTCGCCATTGAATTCTTGAGGCTTCCGAGAACTGTAAGCACTTTGACGATATCGCCAATTGCTTCAGCATTTCCGGCTGCTCCTGCTGAGTAATTACCACCCTTGATCGTTGGATCAAAGAATGTCTTGATACCCCAGAGAACGTCGCCAGCAGCTGTGAGCTCTGCTGCGATGTTATCTGCCATACACATTGGTGCAACTGCATCAACGAGTTTTGGATACTTCTCTGCAAGTGTCTGCGTGATGATTCCACCAAGTGAAGATCCCCAAGCGAGAACATGCGTTGTTGTTGGGAATGCTGTCTTAAAAGCGCCAACGAGTTCAACGTTGGTTGCTACAGCAGCATCGAGGTTCCATCCTTGACGAGAGAAACCTGAACCCATAATCGCCATACCGTTTCCGAGGAAGTAGTTGGCAATTGCAGGATTTCCACCAGGAATTGGTTCTGGAGTATTTGTGACCTTATAACCAGCTGGTACTGATGGAAGCATTCCTGCTGGTAGATCGATGTTGTAACGGTAACCATGTGAATACAAGGCTACGGTTCCATTGAAGTTCGCTGGAACCATCATTACATATGGTGCGCCATCTGAGGTCATACCCTGACATGTCTGTACAGGGACCTTCTTGTCGCAGATTGGACCAACAGCAGCTGCATGAGCTGGAGTTGCAATGACGACTGCTGCAACGAGAGTTGCAGATGATAGAGCCGCAATAAAGCGTGACTTAGTTGATGAGATTCTCATTATTGTGGAAGTCCCTTCGCTGGCATTGCTGGACGCGTCCAAGTTGACTTAACAACTGCGCCAGAACCGGAATCGGTTGTGTAGAGAACATACTTGCCATCAACTGGCTTGAGATCTCCGGTAGGTGAGTACTTTCCGAACCAGTAGCCGTTGTAACCAACGTGGCTGGTCTTTGAGTAGTTAAGTGGCAAGAGCGCAGCTGATGCAAAAGTTGAACCCTTTGCATCAATTGCAGCCATCAAGGAAGCGCGTGTTGGATTTGTTCCAGCCGCCTTCAAAGCCTGAGCTGCAACAAATGCTGAGTTCATTCCGATAAGAACGTTGTTATCGAATGCTGAACCAGGCATTGCCTTTGCATAGATATCTGAGAATAGTTTGACGTACTCATCATTCATATCTGTAGTTGATGGAGCAAATGAAGCACCGACTGCGTTGTAGAGAACGCCTGCTGGTACGCCGGCTGCCTTAATAGTTGTTGCATCGCCACCAACAGATCCGAGGATCCACTGTGGTGCGTACTTAAGTGCTGCTGCTGTACCGAGGCCAGCTGCAGTTGCACTAGATACGCCGAAGAGGATTACAACGTCGCACTTAGCTGCTGAGAGTTTTGTAACCCAACCAGCTGCTGTTGCTGCACTTTGTGAACCAGATGCATATGGAACCTTTGCAGCGAATGTAATTCCTGCTTGGGTGAAGCCCTTAAGAGCATCTGTTCCGAAATCATCATCTTGGTAGACAAGACCGAGGGTCTTACCTGCAAAGTTATCCTTGATGTATTCAGCCATGATCTTCGCTTCCATGACATAGGAAGGCAAGATTGCATAAGTTGTTGGGTACTTCTTGGTATCAGTAAAACCACTGAAGCCTGTGTTTACGAACAACACTGGAACTCCACGTCGAGCTGGATTTACAGAAGCGGCAACGGCCTTATTGTTGGCAGTTCCAAGGGGCGCGATAAGTGCCATAACCTTGTCCTGCAAAAGTAATTTATTTGTCTTTGCGACAGCTTGTGTTGGGACGTATTGATCATCTTCAACCTTGAGGTTGATGCTGCGGCCGTTAACTCCACCGTTTGCATTTACATAATCAAAGTAAGCCTTCATCGCACCAGGGATCTTGTTATATCCGGGCGATGCTGTGCCTGTCATTGGGAGCGTCATACCAAGTGTGATTGATGTGCTGCTCACACCTACTTCTGCTGCTTGTGCCGGCAGTGATGTCGCTGTTAGAGCTGCGACTGCAAGCACCGCGCTAGCTGAAATCAGCGTGCGACGATTCATTCGAGTCATGTCTTTCCTTCCATCGAGGGTTCTTACGTAGTTGTACGTAAGAGATTTACTGCTTCACCCGATGTTCCCGACGTATACGCAACTGTTCGACAGGTCCGTTCGGGACAAACAACACTGTCAAAATCAGTAACGCACTCACGAGTAGACCAGGCAAGTTATTGGTTACTGCCTCTGAAGATCCGAGGCGGCTTGCAACCGCCCCTGCGATCTCAGGGATAGCGACCAATGTCACTGCCCCAATAATGACGCCTCCGAGGGTAGTTACGCCAGATAGAACCGCGCCTGTCAGCAAGGAAAATGAGAGAGATAAAGGGAAGGCGCTCGGTGAAACTGTCCCGATTGTCATCGCCAAAAGTGCCCCGGAAAGGCCTGCTAAGCCAGCGCTGAGGGTAAATGCGAGGGTCTTATTACGGGTGAGATTGATTCCGGCAAGTTCTGCAGCAACATCATTTCCACGTACAGCTTTCCAACTTCGCCCATAACGAGATCGCATAACATTTTGTAACCAAAATATTGCAAGGAGAGTTGCAAGGGATGCAATCCAGAAGAACCACTTATATTGAGTGAAATCTTTTCCAAGGCTGAGTGGAGGAAATCCCACATCAAAGAGAAGTCCTTGTTCTCCACCTAAGAAACCAAATTGATTTGCGATTGACGGAAGTCCCACCGCTAAAGCCAAAGTTGTACCTGCTAAATATGGTCCGCTTAATCGCGCTGCAGCTAAACCAAGAAGTGCACCTGCAATTGCAGCTGCGATGATGGCAACTGAGAAACAAATCCAAATTGGTGCGTTGTAATGGATCCGCAGCAAAGCTGCTGCATAGCCACCGACTCCTAAGAGAGCGCCTTGTCCCAGCGAAACCTGTCCCGAATAACCGGTGAGCAAAATGATCGAAGAAATTCCCACTACAAATACTGCAACTGATGCACCCTGATAAACGCGTAGTTCATCAACTGCTCCGCTTAGGAAATAGATTGCTACTCCCAGAAGGAGAAAGATTCCAAGACGTTTCTTATTCGAAAGTTTATGCACGGCGACCTGCCTTCGAACCAATAATTCCTTGTGGTCGTATAAATAAGACGAGCAAGAGAACTACAAATGGGGCGATAAAGAAGAGTGAACCACTGATATACATCAGAACAAATGAAGTCACTAGGCCAAGAACGAGAGCGCCAATCACAGCCCCAACTAGGCTTTCGAGGCCACCGATGACCGCCGCAATAAATCCTGAGATAAGTAGTAACGAGAACTCCATCGATTCCGGAGAGAACGAGCCATTGCCATTAGAAGTCAATAAGAGTCCAGCAACAGCACCTGCTGCGCCAGAGAGCGCCCAACCAAGAGTACGTACCAGGTCTACCTTTACTCCAGCTAACCGAGCGATCTCTGGAGCATAGGCAGATGCTCGTAGCGCTAAACCAATATTTGTCTTCTGGAAAATTAGAGAGAAGGCAATCACCAAGATTGCAACCGAGATAACAATGGCTAACTTCATCGGTGAGAAGACCAAAGTATGAGTACCGATTGAAAATCCGATATTAGAAAGTGGTGGCTTTACTACTACATCTTGTCCACCCCAGATCATTGCAATGCTGGCTTTAATAATTCCAAGTAGACCCAGCGTTGCAATAATTGGTGCCACACTTGCAATAGGACCTGAGCTTGTGTGCTTAAGAAGAATGCGCATAAATGCGATCTCTATCAACGCACTCAGCCCAGCTCCTGCAAACATGGCCACGATAAGTGCAACCCAATAATTGTTGATGCTCTGCACAACTTGATATCCAATATATGCAGATGCAAGAGCAAGTCCCGCCTGTGCAAAGTTAATGACTCGAGTAGATCGCCAGACAAGAACGATGGCCATCGCCATGAGTGAATAAATTGCACCTGAGGTAAGACCGATGAGAACGGTATTGATAAATTGAATCATTAGTACCCCAAGTAAGCAGCGCGCACTGCTGGGTCGGCGATGAG
>JBAXLF010000011.1:0-28155 GCA_037134955.1 Actinomycetota bacterium
GACTGAAAATCGTGAGGTCGACAGTTCGATCCTGTCCCGAGCCACTCTTATTTATTTAACTTTATTTAACGTGAAGAAACTGCTTATTTAACCGGCAGAACCTGATCCAGATGGCCCAGCTTTTCGCTGAACTTGTGGAGCTCCACCGCTGCGTTGTCCGCCGCGAATCTTTGAGCCACCTTCAGAATGTGTTTGTGTGCCAGGTGCGCCCTTCTTATTTTTCTTTGCTTCAAGGGCAGCGAGCATTCTTGCTTTCACATCATCATTCTTATCGGCCATGGTTGGAGTCTACCCCTCAGATGGAATTCGCAGGAAGAAAGTCAGCATCGCAAGCCAGAGCGCAGAACCAAGAATTATCGTCTGCACTCCGAGCGTATCTGGCCAGGTATAGATAGTGATAGCGATAAGACCGTAGACAGCTGCTAGCCCCCACAAGGTAAATGCAGTAGTTCTGCGATTGAGGCCTTTACGCATCAAACGATGTGACAAGTGATCACGTCCTCCTTGAAATGGAGAGATGCCGCGATATAAACGTGAGATAACTGCAACAGTGGTATCGAGAATTGGTGTAGCCATCAAGAAAACTGGAATCGCTAGTGATTTATAGGATGGAACAACTCCCGGGCTTAGACGAATTGTTAATACAGAGATGATGATTCCAAGGAAGAGCGAACCTGCATCCCCCATATAGATCTTGGCCGGATGGCGGTTCCAAATGAGAAATCCTGCCGTGGCGCCAGCGGTCACAATGGCCAGCGCACTCACGAGAATCTGTTGGCGGTCATGAGCGATAAAGAAGAGGAAGAAGGTAATTACAGCAACGGTTCCGGCTGCGCCACCATCGTGGTTGTCGAAGAAGTTAATCGAGTTAGTTACTCCCACGATCCAGAGGACGGTGATGGAGTAGTTGATGATGGGATTGTGAAAGGCAAAACCCATCGTATCTGTGACGGTCAGAATGACGGCGACGATGATTCCCGTAAAGGTCTGTGCCACAAGGCGCGGCCACGGCTCTAGCCCTTTGAGGTCATCCCAAAGCCCCATTGCAGAAATTGCCATCGCTGGAACAAGTACAAAACTTGCCAACTTAAATGTGGTGAGAGAGAAGTCGACCGCTAAGAGCGAACCATATGAAGCGGCAACGATTCCGATGGCAATTGCCACGCCTCCCAGATATGGAACCGGATCTTTCTGCACCTTACGAGCCAAGGTCGGAGCATCTACTGCCCCAAAGCGAAGTGCGATTTCACGAATCGGTGGAGTGATAAAACCTACGGCTACAAAGGTGAGAAAGCCCAGTAAGAAAAATTGCGCGATGGAGTAATTCATAGTCCTAAGAAATTATTAGTTCTGTACTTTAAAATAATTTTGACGGAGATCATCGACTTCAGATTTACGATAGCGGCGATGGCCACCCAATGTACGAATAGAAGTTAACTTTCCAGCTTTTGCCCAACGAGTGACGGTTTTGGGATCGACGCCAAAGAGATCTGCAACTTCGCGTGGGGTAAGAAGGACCTCTGCATCAGGCAGTCGATTCATCTTTATCCCCCAAGTTGTACTCGGACGCGGTGTCCGTTTTGCGCCGTAATGTCGGGAAGTATTCCCCACTGAAACCACTCTGGCAATACCCAGATTCACTTTACATAGCTGATTCGTAGCCTTGAACTGAGCGCCAACGCGAGACAAGGCGCTCATAACCTTGTCCTGCAACAGATCCATCACCCGATGCCAGTCCAGCCAAACTATCTGCGACATCTTCAATCGATGTGTCGTCAGTAATTCCATCGAGCCCCTTATCTCGAAGCGATGCATCGAGATAACTAGCTAGCCCGCCATAATCTAATTCAACAAGTGATTCTGGATGGAATAGTTCGAGCCAATCCAACATATTCTCAATATCTTGCTCAACTTGTCCTTGTCCAAATGCACCAAGCACAATTTCATGTGACTTTTCGGCGCGGTAACACGCTTTTGACATCGTGGTGCGAGCAAAAGAGAAGAGCCCGTCGGTATCTTCGCCGCGAACTCGTTCATCTGGGGTAAAGAGTGAGAACCAACGTGGTGGAACTACCCAGGTTTCGGTAATGATGTGAGGGACTCGATCTTCCAGTAAATCTACGCCGGTGGTAATTACCTCTTCCAGCGCTGGCGGAATAAAGAATGGTGTAATCGATGATGGAAGTGAATCTTTAAAATCATCGAGCGCTGCCCAACAACGGGTCGCAGTTGACCACGGTGAGACATAACGAACTCCATTGATATCTAAAACATGTGCACCATCAGGGCGAACAGCTGGTGGTTCGGGAAAGACTAAGCGGCGAAGTGCGAGCGCCTGCTCTTCCTTCTTGGTATCAATGGAGGCATCGATATTCTGCCAACGAATACGATCGACTGGTTCAAAGGCAGAGAGCGGCTCGTAGATACGAAGAGATGCTACGTACGGAGTTGGTCTCACGCGCGCGGGATGTAATTACCTTCAGCAAATGGATCGTCATCATCCTGATTCTGCTGATTAGGAACATCACCATGGAGTTCCTTAGCGAGGCGATCGAGATCCATCTCCTGAGAGTTGTACTTCAAATCGCGCGCAACTTTGGTCTGTTTAGCTTTTGCACGGCCGCGACCCATGGGCGACCTCCTTACGAATAGCTGATGTGTCAGGCGCGTAGGTTATCGCGCCTGAGCTCCTGACTCCAAAGCAACGGCAAATGAGCCTGACTTGAGCCTATGGCGCAGGGCGAAGTAGCCCATCACCTGGAGGAAGAGGCTGAGGGTCATCGTTGGAATACGGAATCGGTGATCGCCGATTGTCCCCATCGCGACGAGCCACGAGATCACAACAGGTATGAAGCTGGCATAGGCAAGGTTTGCGTAGATGCCCTTCATCGATCTGAGCCAGAAGAATCCGATAAAGAAGAGTGAGATGCAACCAATAACCCAGAAGAATGAAATGCCACGGCCTACTGATTTATAGACCAAATCATTTCCAGATTGGCTGCCCTTAGCGATATTAACGATTGGGTCAATCTTGAGCCATGGATTACGCGCCATCGTGCCATTACCCAGCGGTCCTGACCAAGGTGACCAGTAGTACCAACCCTTATTGATAAATAAGTGGATAGCTTTTACTGGATGTCCGGCATACCACTTGATAACACACTTCACGACATCGTTATCAGTTGTGGTGGTTGCTGGTGGAGTTGGTGCACATGGCACATCAGGACCTGTATGGGCGTAACCACCTGCAGTTGTATCTCCTGCACCGAGTTTCATGGTGACGCCTAAGTTTGTTGAGATTACAGATTTATGAATTGAGTGCTGGTTTCGTTGAATCATGATTGCCGGAGCAAGCGCCATGATTCCGACAACACCGACAAGGATCAGAGCCTGAACTTTTCGATTCTTGTACATCAAAGCCCAGACAATTGCGATCACGATAGATGTCAGAATCCAGCGTGGTTGCATAAATGAGGCAAGCGCTGAGAAGAATCCGGCTGAGATAACGCGCAGAATAAGACCACGATCATTTCCACTCTGGCGTGATTTCATAATCAAGCCAGTAACCATCAACATGCATGCAGCGATTGGACTCTCATAACCAACAGCCAATGAGCTCAGCGAGAGAGTTGGGTTAAGTGCAAGTACCAATCCAATCAGGAACATATATGGCTGCAACTTTGTTCCGCGTAATTGCTTTACAAAGTAATAGCTGGCGTAGGCATAGAAAATTGATTGAGTAAATGCAATTAAATAAATAACGTGGGCTAACGAAATCTTGGTCAAGATCCAGATAAGGATCGGGTATCCAGCTGGCCAGTAAGACAAGATGCTCTTATCGCTGAAATAGCCTTTCTGAAGTAGGCCATCGACGCCGCTGAGGTAGTTCTCACCATCTGCTCCAAGCCAACCACCCAAAGTTGCGCCATCAGTGCCTTTGATATTCGCCATGATGATCAATTTGATAACGAAGGCAATTAATGGAATTGCAATCAGGTAGAAATTAATCTTCTTCGCTGATGTTGCTTGCTTCTTCTGGGCGACCTTTGACTTACTTGCCATTGCATTTACTCCTTGTACTGAGAGACCAAGTATGAACGAACTGCGTCTTTATCTGCAGAAGGCTCAACGACACCTGCTACCCACGCTGACATTCCACGTGCTGCAAGTGAACGAATCACCAAATCTCCTATGGATGGATCGACAACTGCCGACATTCCGATTCCACAGTTCCAGGTTCGTTCCATATCTGCTTGTGGAACTGCGGCGACCTGTGCCAAGAACTGTGTAGCTGCAGGTAGGGACCAGGTTGAGCGGTCGTATTTCGCAGTTAACCCGGCCGGAATCACTCGCGCAGTGTTATCTGCGAGTCCTCCACCTGTGATGTGGCTAAAGGTGCGCAACTTTTCGCCCTGCGCTTTGATCAAGGCGAGACAATCGAGTGAATAAATCTCAGTCGGCGTCAGTAGAATTTCTCCGAGTGATTGAGAGAAACCTTCATAAGTCTTTGATAGATCAAGTTTCTTTTCGCTAAGAATATGGCGAATAAGTGAGTAACCATTTGCGTGGAAACCACTTGCCGGCATAGCGATGATGAGATCTCCTGCCTTCACGCGATGTGCACCGAGTTGCATATCGGCATCAACTACACCTGTCGCAGCTCCCGCAATATCGAATTCATCTTCACCAAGGAGTCCCGGGTGCTCAGCTGTCTCTCCGCCGATAAGTGCTGTGCCAGCTTTCTCGCATCCCCGCGCAATTCCAGCGACAATATCTGCAATCCGTTCTGGAATTACTTTTCCGACAGCAATGTAATCGGTCATGAAGAGTGGTTCTGCACCGCAGACCACCAGATCATCAACAACCATGGCAACTAAATCTTCGCCAATGGTGTCGTACTTACCCAACTGGCGAGCAATCTCTGTTTTGGTTCCGACGCCATCTGTTGAAGTTGCAAGTAGAGGTTGCTTCATCGATTTCAAAGCTGATGCATCGAAGAGCCCAGCAAATCCACCAATGCCGCCCATGACTTCGGGGCGTGATGCGCGCGCAATCGATGCTTTCATCAATTCGACTGCGCGGTCTCCTGCATCAATATCGACGCCAGAGTCTTTATAAGTTGCCACTACTTATGAACCTTTTCGGTGTGAACATCTGTCACTTCAAGGCGCATCTTGCCTTCAGACATATCTGTTGGAATTGCGATCGGATATTTTCCAGAGAAACATGCGGTACAGAGTTTCTCTTCTGGAACGCGGGTAGCTTCAACGAGACCTGCCTCAGATACATAGGCGAGCGAATCGGCTCCGATGGATCTACGAATTTCTTCAACTTCTAGCCCACTTGCAATGAGTTCGGCGCGAGTTGCAAAATCGATTCCATAGAAGCATGGCCACTTCACAGGTGGAGATGAGATTCGTACGTGGATTTCTAACGCTCCTGCTTCACGCAACATACGCACGAGAGCGCGTTGCGTATTGCCACGAACGATTGAATCATCGACAACGATGATGCGTTTACCTTCGATAATTTCGCGTAAAGGATTGAGTTTGAGGCGGATACCTAATTGGCGAATCGTCTGAGAAGGCTGGATAAAGGTGCGCCCTACATAAGAATTCTTGACCAGACCTAAACCGTATGGAATACCTGATTGCTTGGCATAACCGATAGCAGCAGGTGTACCTGATTCTGGAACTGGTATAACGAGATCGGCTTCGACAGGTGATTCAATCGCCAGGCGTTGACCAATGCGGCCACGCACTGCATGAATTCCTTGTCCGGCAATTGTGGTGTCAGGTCGAGCTAAATACACATACTCAAAGACACATCCCTTGGGTTCGGGTTTTGCCCACATCTCAGATCGAATTCCATCTTCATTGATTGCAAGAAATTCACCAGGTTCAACTTCTCGCACAAAGGCAGCACCGACAATATCGAGCGCTGCAGATTCAGATGCAACGACCCAACCGCGTTCAAGTTTGCCGATGACAAGTGGACGAACGCCATGGCGATCGCGTGCGGCATACAAAGTATGTTCATCCATAAAGACGAGCGAGAACGCACCTTCTAACTTTGGTAAGACCGCTAACGCACTTGCCTCAACATTCTTCTCATCTTGTAATCCAATAAGCGCCGTCATGATTTCGGTATCAGTAGTTGCGCCGCGATCGCTCTTGGGTAGATCTACTTCAAGTTTTTGAACGAGCTCTGCCAAATCGCCAGTATTTGTCAGGTTTCCATTATGGGCAAGGGCCAAGGTTCCGTACTTCGTTGGGCGAAGCGTTGGTTGCGCATTCACCCAGGTACTTGAACCAGTTGTGCTGTAGCGACAGTGACCGATTGCTAGATTGCCGACAAGAGAAGCTAAATCTGTTTCGGTAAAGACCTGTGAAACCAAGCCCATATCTTTATAGACCAAGATGCGATCGCCATCTGATGTTGCAATACCTGCAGATTCTTGGCCGCGATGTTGCAGCGCATAGAGCCCGTAGAAAGTTAACTTCGCTACTTCTTCGCCCGGTGCCCATACGCCAAAGACACCACATGCATCTTGCGGACCTTTATCGTCTTCAAGGACATTGTGATTTAACAATCCATCTGGGCGACGGCTCATGGGTTCATCCTAAGCGGTAGAAGTTGAGTTAAATCAGCGCGTACACCAGAGGCGAGAATGAGACCTTCAGCTATTGCATCGGCCCACTGCTTTTCACCACGAGCAAGTGCTAGCCAGGTATCTGCATCCATCTCGATGATATTTGGCGGAGTGCCACGCGTATGCGTTGGTCCTTCACCACATTGCACGGCGGCATACGGTGGTACTCGAACTTCAATGGCGCGACCAGGTGAGCGTTCAGTAAGGAGAGCAAGTGTCTCTTTTACTTCGGCAAGTATCACAGGATCGCGCATTGCAACTATCCAAATAACTTCTTGAAAGTTTCGGTGTGGGCCTTACGAAGTTCGGTCAGAGAGATTTTTGCGCCGTTAATGACAAGTGAATCTCCACCAGTTGTTCCGATCTTTGTCAGCGCAATTTTCTGTGTTGCAGCCTCTTGGGTAAGCGCTGCAGTCTGTGTTGGATCAATTGCAACAACAACGCGACCTGGGGTCTCACTTAAGAGAGCCAATCCTACGTTTTCGAGTTGAATCGTTGCTCCGGTGTTATGACGCAGCACCATTTCTGTAAGCGTTGCTGACAACCCACCTTGGCTTAAATCATGAGCTGCAGTAAAGATTTTTTTGGTGCGGCCGGCAACCAGTAGTTCAATCAGACGCATCTCGCGTTGTAAATCTGCAGTGGGTGCAGTGCCTCCACGTTGATTATGCATATACGCCCATTCGCTACCGGCCAGGTCGTTTGCTGTTTCACCCAGTAGATAGAGATCAAGTCCGGCGCGATCAAATGACATCGGGGTGCGAGTGCGAACATCGTCAATTACACCAAGTACGCCAATAACCGGGGTTGGCAGAATCGCAACGGCGCCTGTTTGGTTATAGAACGAAACGTTTCCGCCGGTAACGGGAAGTCCCATCTCAAGACAACCATCAGCGAGGCCACGTACTGATTCAGCAAATTGCCACATCACACCGGGATCTTCGGGAGATCCAAAGTTGAGACAGTTGGTAACAGCAAGTGGTTTTGCACCAGCTGTTGCAATATTGCGAGCTGCTTCAGCAAGCGCCAACTTCGCGCCTTCATAAGGGTTGAGATATGACCAGTTGGCGTTGGCATCTGTGGCGATTGCAACTCCAAGGTGAGTCTTCTCATCGATACGTACCATTCCAGAGTCATCGGGCTGAGATTGAATGGAGTTTCCCTGAACATAACGATCATATTGATCAGTAACCCATGATTTATCCGCCAGGTTCGGAGTTGCTGCCAACTTCAAAACAGTCTCGCGAATCTCATCTGCCGTTGCTGGAATCGGCAAGTTGATGATTTCCTTTGCAACTGCATCGATATATGCAGGTTGTGCAAGTGGGCGGTTATAGACCGGACCATCGTGAGCCACAGTGCGAGGTGGAACATCGACAATCAATTCGCCATTCCACGTAATTTCCAGATGGTTGCCATCAGTAACTTCACCGATTACGGTAACGGTGACATCCCACTTTTCGCAGATTTCTAAGAAGCGAGCAATTTTGTTAGGTTCAACAATTGCACACATACGCTCTTGTGACTCTGACATCAGAATTTCTTCTGGTGAAAGAGATGGATCGCGTAACGGAACCTTGTCTAGCGCAACCTTCATGCCACCCGAACCACCTGATGCAAGTTCTGATGTTGCACAGGAAAGTCCTGCGCCACCTAGATCTTGAATTCCGACAACGAGATCTTCAGCAAAGATTTCAAGTGAGCATTCGATCAAAACTTTTTCAACAAAAGGATCTCCCACCTGTACTGCCGGGCGTTTTGCCGGTCCTTTAGATTCAAATGTTTCAGAAGCGAGAACTGATACGCCGCCAATTCCATCGCCACCAGTTTTTGCACCATAGAGAACAACTAAGTTTCCAGCGCCAGCAGCTTTAGCGAGCTTGATATCGCTATGTTTCATCACGCCAACGCAGAGCGCATTCACTAAAGGATTTCCGAGATAGGTCTCATCGAAGACGACCTCGCCACCGATATTGGGTAGCCCTAAGCAGTTTCCGTATCCACCAACACCCGCAACGATGCCCGGCAATACGCGACGTGTATCGGCTGCATCTGCTGGCCCAAAACGAAGTGGATCCATTACTGCAATAGGGCGTGCACCCATCGTCAAAATATCGCGCACGATTCCGCCAACCCCAGTTGCTGCGCCTTGATACGGCTCAATAAATGATGGGTGGTTGTGCGATTCAATTTTAAAAGTTACTGCATAACCTTGTCCCACATCGACAACGCCTGCGTTCTCGCCAATACCCACAAGAAGCGCATCAGTCTTCACTGCCTTTTCACCAAATTGTTTGAGGTGAACTTTGGAAGATTTATATGAACAGTGTTCAGACCACATGACCGAATACATGGCTAGTTCTGAAGAAGTTGGCCGGCGACCTAAAATTTCTTTGATGCGGGCATATTCATCGGGCTTAAGTCCGAGCTCTGCAAATGGTTGTTGTGTATCTGGGTTGGCTTGCGCGATAGCCACGGTATCGAGAGTCATTACTTCACCATCGCTTTGAGAACTGATGTGAAGAAGCCAAGACCATCTGCAGATGGTCCAGTGAGTGAATCAATTGCATGCTCGGGATGTGGCATCAAACCGACAATATTTCCGCGCTCGTTGGTAATTCCCGCGATTAAATTACGTGAACCATTTGGATTTTCTCCAACATAGCGAGCGATGATGCGACCTTCACCTTCGAGCATTGCCAGAGTTTGATCATCACACATATATGCGCCTTCACCATTTTTCAGTGGGATAACAATTTCTTGCCCCTGTGTAAAAGATGAAGTCCAGGCTGTATTGGTATTTGCAATGCTGATTGTCTGATCGCGGCATAAGAAGTGGAGCTCGTGGTTGCGAGTTAATGCACCCGGAATCAAATGCGCTTCAGCAAGTACCTGAAAGCCGTTACATATACCGAGTAGAGGCATCCCACCTTGTGCCGCTTTAATGATGGGTTCCATAACTGGAGAGAAACGTGAGATCGCACCGCAGCGCAGATAATCACCATAAGAGAAGCCACCAGGGAGGATGACTGCATCTACGCCGTCAAGATCTGCCTCGTTATGCCAGAGCGCAACTGCATCTGCACCCGCATGGCGAACTGCACGAGCAGCATCTCGATCATCGAGAGTGCCTGGAAAAGTAACAACACCAATCTTCATATCTATTACTTCTCCACTCGTACTGTGAAGTTCTCGATGACAGGGTTTGAGAGAAGTTTCTCGGCAGCTTTCTCAACTTCGGCTAGTTGTGCAGCAGTTGGCTCGCCATCGACTTCAATTTCAAATCGCTTTCCTTGACGAACATCCTTGGCAAAGCTGAAACCGAGTCGAGGAAGGGCGGCAGCGACTGCCTTTCCTTGAGGGTCGAGGATCTCGGGCTTTAACATCACATCAACCACGATCTTTGCCATTTATATCTCCCTGTTGTTGTTTTTAAATTTTTAGAACTTACTGCCGGTAATTCGTTCATACGCTTGCTCATATCGCGCCGCAGTCTTTTCGACAATCTCTGCAGGCAATTCTGGAGGCGTGGATTTCTTATCCCACCCACTTGTGGTTAACCAATCACGGACAAACTGTTTATCAAATGAGGGTTGCGACTTTCCTGGTTGCCAGCCATCTGCCTCCCAGAATCGTGAAGAATCTGGAGTGAGCGCTTCATCACCTAAGGTGATTTCGCCAACTTCATTTATTCCAAATTCAAATTTTGTATCTGCGAGAATAATTCCGCGTTCTGCTGAAAAATCTGCTGCAGTGTCATATAAATTGAGCGTTAATTCACGAAGTTCAGCTGCCTGATCTGATCCAACAATCTTTGCCGCGCTCTCGAAATCGATATTGATATCGTGATCGCCGATCTCGGCCTTTGTCGCTGGGGTGAAGATGCTCTCCGGAAGCTTTGAACCATCTAATAACCCTGTTGGAAGCGGGTTTGCACAGACTGCTTGGTTGGCCTGGTATTCAGCGAGCCCACTGCCCGTGAGATAACCACGTGCCACACATTCAATCGCAAACATTTCTAGCGGTTGCACAATTACTGCGCGATCTGCAACTGATACTGGAACTTCATCGCTGATGATGTGGTTGGGGACAATATCTGCCAGTAACTCAAACCAGAAGAGTGAGAGCTGGGTGAGGATTGCGCCCTTATTAGGAATCGTTGTCGGCAAGACCCAATCAAATGCAGAGATGCGATCAGAGGCAACTAGGAGAATTTCGCCAGAGTCGTTTGTGTAGAGATCGCGAACTTTTCCGGTACGTAGGTGAGTCCATCCATCGATCAATGGTGCTGGCGGTGCGCCAGCTGCGCCGAAGCCGCTCACCTGATATTTGCGGGTTTGTACTGCGCTGCGGCAGGGTGCGCGGATGTAATCGCATCGATGCGACTGACAACTCGAGCTACTTGTTGGCGAGCATCGCCAGTAAATTCAAGTGGGTTTCCAATAAGTGCATCGAGTTCGGTGCGCTTAAATGGAATGCGGCCATCGCCTGCAATTGCATCAAGGAAATTATTTGCCTTACCTTCGCGCATACCGAGGGCTGCAGCGACTGCATGTTCTTTAATAGCCTCGTGTGCAACTTCGCGACCAACGCCAGCTTTTACCGATGCCATCAAAATCTTTGTCGTGGCCAGGAACGGTAGATAGCGTTCGAGTTCAGCAGCAATAACTGCAGGGAATGCTCCGAATTCGTTGAGCACAGTAAGCATCGTTTCAAGTAAGCCATCGATAGCGTAGAAAGCATCAGGTAGCGCAACGCGACGAACAACGCTGCACGAGACATCGCCTTCATTCCATTGGTTTCCTGCAAGTTCAGAGACCATCGATGCGTAACCGCGCAAAATTACGGTAAGGCCATTAACGCGTTCGCATGAACGTGTATTCATCTTATGAGGCATTGCAGATGATCCGACTTGGCCAGCCTTAAACCCTTCAGTGACAAGCTCGGCACCTGCCATTAAGCGGATTGATGTTGCAAGCGAAGAAGGTGAGGTTGCCAGTTGAACAAGCGTTGTCAGAACTTCGTAATCAAGTGAACGGGGATAGACCTGACCAGTTGAATCGAGAACTCGATCAAAGCCAAGTTCCTTTGCAATTGCAGCTTCGAGAGATTGGTGGGCCTCGGTAGATCCAAGTAAATCAATCGAATCTTGCGCAGTACCAACTGGACCTTTAATTCCGCGCATGGGGTAGCGGCTCTGCAGCGATGCCAGGCGTTCGTAGGCATAGAGAAGTTCTTCGGCCGCGGACGCAAAACGTTTTCCTAAAGTTGTGATCTGTGCTGGAACGTTGTGTGAACGACCGGCGATTGGTTGATCTGCATAGTGCGCAGCTTTTGCACCAAGGGCGGCGAGCAGTGCGACGGTTTTATCGTGCACGATAGCTAAGCCATCGCGAACTTGGAGCGCTTCAATATTTTCAGTCAGGTCGCGGCTGGTCATTCCGGCATGAATTGCTTCGTGTCCGGCTAGCGCGTTGAACTCTTCGATACGAGCTTTGACATCGTGGCGCGAAACTTTTTCACGCGCATCAATCGATGCTAGATCAACTTTGGTAAGAACTTTTTCGTAATCAGCAATAACTGCATCAGGGATTGGATGCCCTAGCTTTGATTGGGCACGAGCAACTGCCAGCCATAATTTACGTTCGGCAATAATTTTCTGCTCTGGCGCGAAGACCTGGCGCATCTCTTTCGATGCATAACGATCAGCTAATACGCTCACTGGTGCATTCTCCCCCATTTAATTGCCCTTCTCGGCGACCGACGCATTGAGTGCGATATCAGAGCGGTAGAAAGAACCTTCGAGTTCAATCTGTGAGATTGCGCGGTATGCGCGGTCGCGCGCCTCGGTCAGATCCGCGCCGATTCCAGTCACTGTCAGGACCCGCCCTCCAGATGAAAGTAGCGCGCCACCATTGCGTGCAGTGCCGGCATGGAAGATTTGAGAATTTTCAATTGTAGGAATTGCTGAGATAACAGAGCCGGTCTTGGGAGATTCGGGATATCCCTGTGCCGCAAGGACGACAGTGACAGCGCTTTCATCGCGCCATTGCAGAACTGCATCATCTAAATTATCGGTCGCAGCTTTATAAAGTAGTGAGGCAAGTGGAGTCATTAAGAGTGGAATCAGCACTTGTGTTTCAGGATCACCGAATCTCGCATTAAATTCGATGACTCGAATTCCATCATCTGTTAGTGCTAAACCCGCGTAGAGCAATCCAATAAATGGTGTTCCGCGAGCGGCCATCTCGGCAATCACAGGCGCCAATACTTTTTCATACGTCTCTTCGATAATGTCATCGGGTGCCCATGGAAGTGGTGAATAAGCACCCATTCCGCCAGTGTTTGGGCCTGCATCACCATCAAGCGCTCTCTTGAAATCTTGGGCCGGTTGCATCGGCAGAATATTGCGACCATCTGAAATTCCGAAGAGTGAAATTTCCGGACCTGCCAGATATTCCTCAATCACAACCCGCGAACATGACAGCGCATGGTCAAGTGCTGCTTGGCGATCATTGGTTACAACAACGCCTTTACCTGCGGCTAACCCGTCATCTTTCACAACATAGGGCGCACCAAAGGTATCGAGCGCTTTCTCAATTTCACTTTCTTCGGTGCAGGTAAAACTGCGAGCAGTCGGAACTCCCGCATCGCGCATTACGCCTTTTGCAAAATCCTTCGATCCTTCAAGCTGCGCTGCCGCCTTTGATGGTCCAAAGACTGCAAATCCGGCAGCGCGTAACACATCGGCAACGCCATTAACTAAAGGCACTTCAGGGCCTATAACCACCAGATCAACAGCTAACTTCTGTGCGAGTTCGCAGATAGCAGCGTTATCTGTAATCGCGATTGGGTGCAGAGTTGCGATCGATGCGATACCTGGATTTCCAGGAGCCACATGAAGTTCAGTACAACTTTTATCTGCCTTGATTCCTAGTGCGAGTGCGTGTTCGCGACCACCGCTACCGACTAGGAGGATTTTCATGGCTTAGATGAAATCCTTGACAACAATTGTCTGGGTGCGCCCGGGCCCAACGCCGATGGCGCTCATTGGTGCACCAGAAATTTTTTCGAGGAAGGTGATGTAATCCTGAGCATTCTTTGGAAGATCGCTTAACTTCTTTGCTCCAGAAATATCTTCTTTCCATCCTGGAAGATATTCATAAATTGGTTTTGCATGGTGGAAATCTGATTGTGATGCTGGCAGTTCTTCGACGCGCTTGCCATCAATTTCATAGGCAACACACACTGGGATTTTCTCCCAGCCAGTGAGTACATCGAGCTTGGTGAGAAAGAAATCTGTGAGTCCGTTCACGCGCACTGCATAACGCGCGATAGGTGCGTCATACCAACCGCAGCGACGTGCCCGACCTGTTGTGACACCAACTTCGCCACCGATACTACGTAGCTTTTCGCCATCTTCATCGAAGAGTTCAGTTGGGAATGGGCCAGATCCGACGCGCGTTGTGTAAGCCTTAACAATTCCAATGACGCGATCAATCTTGGTCGGTCCGATTCCAGACCCTGTACATGCACCACCGGCTGTTGGGTTTGATGAAGTTACAAATGGGTAGGTACCGTGATCGACATCGAGAAGAGTTCCTTGTGAACCCTCAAGAAGAACGCGCTTTCCAGCCTTTAAAGCGTTGTCGAGAAGTAAGACTGTATCTGCCACATACGGGCGCAAGATTTCGGCATAACCGAGATACTCGTTAAGCACATCTTCGACTTCAATATCTTTACGATTGAATACCTTGATAAGTACTTGGTTCTTATCGCGTAGTGCACCTTCGATTTTTTGACGCAAGATAGATGGATCAAAGAGATCTTGTACACGAATACCGATGCGGTTGATCTTGTCGGCGTAGGCAGGTCCGATTCCGCGACCTGTTGTACCAATCTTTGATTTACCTAAGAAGCGCTCGGAAACTTTATCGATGGTGCGGTGATACGGAGTAATCAAATGTGCATTCGTTGAGATAACTAACTTGCTGCAATCGATTCCGCGCTCGGTAAGCCCCTTGATTTCTTCGAGCAGTACACCTGGATCAATCACAACGCCGTTGGCGATTACCGGAATTACATTTGGAGAGAGAATTCCAGATGGAAGTAAATGAAGCGCATACTTTTGATCACCGATAACAACTGTATGTCCGGCGTTATTGCCACCTTGATAACGAACTACGTAATCAACGCGATCGCCCAACAAATCGGTAGCTTTACCCTTGCCTTCGTCGCCCCACTGAGCGCCAAGCAGAACTAATGCGGGCATGGATAAAGCCTCTCCAACTCGTTATTAATTACTTAAGTAGTGATGTACCGGTAGAACGCAGATCTTCACAAGCAACGCCAACGCGTGCAGCGATTCCTGCTTCAGCAGCTTTGCCCCACGCACGTGGATCGTAAGCCTTCTTATTTCCGACTTCGCCATCAATCTTAAGAACGCCGTCGTAGTTCTTCATAACGTGATCTACAACTGGACGGGTAAATGCATACTGAGTATCTGTATCGATATTCATCTTAATGACACCGTAATCAAGTGATTCGCGGATTTCAGTCAAGAGTGAGCCAGAACCACCGTGGAATACGAGGTCCATCGGCTTGCTTCCTGCTGGAAGACCGAGCTTTGCAGCCACAGCATCTTGGAGTGTCTTAAGAATCTTTGGCTGAAGAACAACGTTTCCTGGCTTGTAAACACCGTGAACGTTTCCGAAGGTTGCTGCCACCATGTAGCGAGCATTTGCATCGGTGCCAAGTGTTTCAATTGTAAGAAGTGCATCTTCCGGTGTTGAGTAGAGCTTGGCATCGTGCTTTGCCTCGATGCCATCTTCTTCTCCACCGACGACGCCGATTTCAATTTCAAGAACTGTGCGAGCTGCAACTGACTTATCGAGAAGTTCGCGTGCAACCTTCATATTCTCTGGCATATCAACTGCTGAGCCATCCCACATATGTGAGTTAAATAGTGGCTGCTTACCTTCCTTGATGCGCTGCGCACCGATTTCAAGAAGGGGACGCATAAATCCGTCGAGCTTCTCGGCAGGGCAGTGATCAGTATGAATTCCAATATTGACCTTGTAATTCTTAGCAACAACGTGTGCAAACTCTGCGAGCGCAATTGCGCCATCGACCATGTGCTTTACAGTTGAACCAGATGCGTATTCAGCTCCACCCCAAGAAAATTGAATGATTCCATCTGACTCAGCTTCTGCGAATCCGCGAATTGCACCGATGATGGTCTGTGATGATGAAACGTTGATTGCTGGGTATGCAAATGCTCCGGCCTTAGCTCGGTCCAACATTGCTGCATACACTTCAGGGGTTGCTATTGGCATCTGATGCTCCCAATTGTCTAGAACTGTGTGTAAACGCTCTGACGCACCATTGGGTCTTGAGTGAGGCTTACGCCTAATCCAACCACCTACCCTCGCGTATGAAAAATCGGCGCACTGTATACGCGAGAGGTAAGGGGTATTCAGCCCTATGGATGAAGGATTTTCTGCAGCAAGGCGATGAGGCCGGTTAATAAGGCCGGGCTACTGAGCACCTTGAGCAAGATCGCAAGGAAACCTGAAATTGTCATTCTCCTCCTTTCATTTTTCGTTCATTTCAATGGAGGTGCGCATTATCGACAGATAAGAAAGTGCGCAAATGAGCAGTTGCACTCGCTGTTGATAAGTAAGCCTTTAAAAAGCAGCGCACGAGCGGTAACCTCAACGACATGGCTTCTGACTCCATTGAAAATCTCTCCACCGAAGATCGCTCCTTCCTCCCTTCTGCAGAATTTGCAGCGCAAGCGAATGCAAAAGCAGATCTCTATGCAGAGGCAGATAAAGATCGACTCGCTTTCTGGGATAAACAGGCAGAAGCGCTTATATGGAATAAACCTTGGGAGAAGACCCTTGAATGGGAAGTCCCTTACGCCAAATGGTTTGTTGGTGGAAGACTCAATGCCACTGTTTCAGCACTAGATCGCCATATTGCCGAAGGCAACGGTTCGCGCACCGCCTTTCACTTTGAAGGCGAGCCAGGAGATACGCGAACTATTTCTTATGCGCAACTACTTGCGGATGTCAGCAAGGCAGCAAATGCCCTGACAGCAATTGGAATCACATCTGGTGATCGCGTTGCAATCTATATGCCGCTGATTCCTGAAGCAGTTGTTGCAATGCTCGCCTGTGCACGAATCGGTGCCATTCACTCAGTCGTCTTCGGTGGATTTTCTGCCGATGCGCTTCTTTCTCGTATTCAAGATGCTGATGCAAAGTTGGTCATCACCGCAGATGGTGGTTTTAGAAAAGGTGCTGCCTTTGCACTCAAACCAGCAGTAGATGATGCACTAAAAGGTCAGACCAATGTCAGCAAAGTTCTTGTTGTAAAACGCACTGGACAAGAGACTGCGTGGATCGATGGTCGCGATATCTGGTGGCACGATTTGGTAGATCCTCAGAGTTCAACGCATACTCCCGAATATTTCGATAGCGAGCATCCACTCTTTATCTTGTACACATCCGGCACAACCGCAAAACCAAAGGGAATTTTCCATACAACAGGTGGTTACCTTACTCAAGCTGCATACACACATAAAGTTGTCTTCGATATTAAGCCGGCGAGCGATATCTATTGGTGTACGGCCGATGTTGGTTGGATTACTGGCCATACCTACATGGTCTATGGCCCACTGATTAATGGTTCAACCCAAGTTATCTATGAAGGTACACCGGATACACCGCATAAGGGGCGCGTCTTTGAGATCGTTGAAAAATACGGCGTCACAATTTTGTATACCGCACCAACCTTGATTCGTACATGGATGAAATGGGGCGATGAATTCCCTAATAAATTTAATCTCTCTTCACTGCGACTCCTTGGTTCGGTTGGCGAACCCATTAACCCTGAAGCATGGATGTGGTACCGCGAAGTAATTGGCGGCGGTAATTGCCCGATTGTTGATACGTGGTGGCAGACGGAAACTGGCGCAATCATGATCTCGCCGCTACCTGGAGTCACTGCAACAAAACCAGGATCTGCCATGAAGGCGCTACCTGGAATTAGTACCAAAGTAGTTGACAATAAAGGAGTGCCAGTTCCGAATGGACATGGTGGCTTCTTAATTCTTGATCAACCTTGGCCATCAATGTTGCGCGGAGTCTGGGGCGAAGATGAACGTTACAAAGAGACATACTGGTCGCGCTTTCCCGGAATTTACTTCGCTGGCGATGGTGCAAAGCTCGATAACGACGGTGCTATCTGGTTGATGGGTCGCGTTGACGATGTCATGAATATCTCCGGTCACCGCATTTCAACTACTGAAGTCGAATCCGCACTTGTCTCACACGAATCAGTTGCCGAAGCTGCAGTTGTAGGGGCTGCAGATTCACTCACCGGTCAAGGAATTGTGGCTTTTGTAATCTTGCGCGGCGGTATCGAACATTTAAGTGGCGATGTTCTCATTAAAGAGTTGCGTGACCATGTTGCAAAAGAGATTGGCGCTATTGCCAAGCCGCGGCAGATTATGGTTGTCAACGAACTACCAAAGACGCGCAGTGGAAAGATTATGCGGCGCTTACTGAAGGATGTTGCTGAAAATCGTGCAGTGGGAGATGCAACAACGTTGGCAGATCCCAATGTCATGAAGTTGATTTCCGAAGGTTTGCAATCTGCGAAAGATGAGGATTAACCCCTATATCCGAGTGCTAGCAAGTGCTTTCTCTACACGGATACGGATATCGCTCATCAGTGCTGGTGCATGCTTATTAATCTGTAAGTAGACCTTGCTCTCAGAAACTGCGTTCTGTCCTGATGCCCACGGCGCCCATAACAGAATTGTTCCAACAACATAGAAGAGGATTACATATTTACTTACTTCAAGAATTGCACCTAAAACTGAATCGAGAAAACTTAGTGGCCCACGAATCAGAGTAAATTTCACAGCCTTTGCTATCTGGGTTCCAACCCAAGCGGCGGCATAGGCGCCAACAATAATTGCAACAATTAACCATCCGCTTTGGTCATATTTCACTACGAGATACATCGCGGCTACTCCGCCAGCTAAGAAGAAGGCTGTGCGAAGAATTGTTGTGATGAGACCATTCTTATACCCATTAAAGAGCGCACCTAGCGCGATGACTATAAAAATTCCATCGAAAATCATTTGACTCCTAGGTATTTAAAAACGTCGAGTTGAATCTCTTCGGGTGAGTGAAACGGTCCATATTTCTTATAGACAACTTTCCCAGAAGCATCAATAAACCAGGTGACTGGCACGCCCATTCCAAATTTTCCTCGAGTACTGCCATCTTTGTCGTAGAGAATCGGCCAAGAGATTCCATGTGTCTCAACAAATTTACGGGCTATCGCGGGGCTCTTCTCTTCAACATCTACTCCGATAACTTGCACTCGATTTCCAGCGATTGCCAGGAAGTGGCCGAAGTGCGGCAGCTCCTGCTTACAAGGCTCGCACCACGATCCCCAGACATTCACTAGTGCAGGTCCAACAATGGAATCCACTGCAACTCCAGGCGAACCATCGAGGCAGCCCAATGTCTTACCAGTACTTGGTATGGATTTAATCGATGTGCAATTTACAACTTCGCCTTTAAAGGGAATCGGTTCGGTAAGTGAACAACCAGTAAGAGCAAGAAGTGAGCAAAGTATCGGTACAAACTTCTTCATCGGAAATCCTTATCGGTCTTCACTAATAGTTTCGCCTTCTCGCGATCCATCTCACCGATACCCACAGATGGGCAGATCTTCGCTATGGGGCAGGCGCCACATGCTGGTTTACGTGAATGGCAGATACGTCGTCCATGCCAAATCATTCGCTGCGAAAGGTTGGTCCACTCCTTCTGTGGAATTAACTCACCAACTTGAAATTCAACTTTGACGGGATCTAAGGATGAAGTCCACTCAAAGCGGCGAGAGAGTCGACCAAAATGTGTATCGACTGTGATTCCTGGAATATCAAAGGCGTGGCCTAAAACGACATTGGCAGTTTTTCTTCCCACACCTGGGAGTGTGATGAGTTCTTCCAGTGTTGCGGGGACAATGCCCGCAAACTCTTCAACTAATTTGGTTCCGAGTCCCTTGAGATGGCGAGCTTTCGCGTGATAGAAACCTGCAGAGAATATATATTCTTCAATCTCAGCAAGTGGCGCCTTGGCATAATCTTTCGCATTCTTATACTTCTTAAAGAGCGCTGGCGTAATAGCGTTAACTCTCTTATCTGTGCATTGCGCTGAGAGAACTACCGCAACCAGCAGTTCAAGTGGGTTTTTAAAATCTAATTCACAGCGAATATCAGGGTAGGTCTTAGTCAAAATTCGGTAGATAGCTCGAGCATCTTTTCGAGTTTCGCTATCGACGGCCATGCGAGTAAACTACCCACGTGCCACAAGAAGATGAAGTCGTACGACGCGCCCCGCTCTTTACCGCCCTCGATGATGCTCAAGCAGCATCTCTTCGCGCTTCCATGGATTCAGTGAAGATCAGCAAGGGTGGAATCCTCTTCAAAGAGGGCGACGAGGGCGAACATGTCTATGTCATCGTCGATGGAAAGCTCAAGTTGGGTACCTCGAGCGGTGATGGACGCGAGAACCTTCTCTCTATCCTCGGTCCCGGCGAAATGTTCGGCGAACTATCTCTCTTCGATCCAGGTCCGCGTACATCGACTGCCACTGCAGTAACCGATGCCAAACTCTTATCGTTAAGCCACGAAAAATTAATTCCTTGGCTTAAGGGAAATCCAGAAGTTTCACTTCATCTGCTCGCTCGTTTGGCGCAACGGTTACGCCGCACCAATGAAGCAGTTGGCGATCTCGTCTTCTCTGATGTTCCAGGTCGAGTTGCAAAGGCGCTAATGGATCTTGGTGCGCGTTTTGGAAAGCAGTCCGATGAAGGTCTCTTTGTTCACCACGACCTCACCCAAGAAGAACTTGCTCAACTTGTCGGCGCATCACGCGAAACCGTTAATAAAGCGCTTGCTGATTTTGCAGGTCGCGGATGGCTCAAGCTCGATGGTCGCGCTGTATTGATTACAGATGTCGAGCGTTTAGAGAAGCGCGGTAAGTGACGGGGCGCTAAGCCACTTCAACAGTAAGTTCGACCTCAACGGGTGCGTTCAGTGGAAGCTCAGCAACACCAAGTGCGCTACGTGCGGCAATTCCCGCTTCACCCCAGATATGCATAAAGAGCTCTGATGCTCCATTTGCAACTGCTGGTTGTGAAATAAATCCGGGCGCACCGTTTACATAACACACTACGCGAACAACTTTTACGATCGAATCAATAGGCGCAATTAACTCAACTGCTGCAAGCGCATTAAGGGCGCAGATCTTTGCGAGATCGTATGCCTCTTCAACTGTGACATCAGCGCCAACTTTTCCTTCTTTAGCAATCTTCCCATCGACCATTGGCAACTGGCCTGCAGTAAATACCAAGTTTCCTGTACGAGTTGCTGGAACATACGCAGCAATTGGCTTTGATGTAACGGGAAGAGTTAGCCCTTTTTCAGCAAGTTTTGTACGGACATCAGTCATTACTTAATCTCGCGCTTCATATATGCAACGAGTTGTTCGCCGCCAGGTGCTGGAATCACTGTGACGAGTTCCCATCCATCAGAACCCCAGGTATCGAGGATCTGCTTTGTTGCATGTGACAAGAGTGGAACAGTTGCATATTCGAATTTCATATTAATTTCCCCCAGGAATTTCTATTAGTTGTTCAGAGCTGCTTTGACGAGTGATGAAACGAGCGCTCCATCAGCTTTTCCGGCAATCTGTGGCTTGATTGCACCCATAACTTTGCCCATATCGCCAGGACCTGTGGCTCCGGTTGAAGCAACTGCAGCAGCAATCATCTTCTTAATATCATCTTCTGAAAGTTGTGCAGGTAAATACTTTGCGATTACTTCGCCTTCAGCTTTCTCTTCTGCTGCCTTATCGGCACGGTTTGCCTTTGCAAATTCTTCGGCCGCTTCACGGCGCTTCTTTGCTTCGCGTGAAAGAACGGTGATGATCTCGTCATCAGAAAGTACGCGCGCCTCTTTGCCAGAAACTTCTTCATTGGTGATTGCAGTCAGAACCATTCGGATCGTGCCTGATACAACCTTGTCGCTACTGCGAATCGCCTCGGTGAGGTCGCTTTTTAGTGTCTCTTTTAAGCCCATGGGTTTATCTTCTCATGCTCCACTACTCTTTGATAATCATGAGTTACGTACTCCGCGAGGCAGAGATGCCTATCTTGCCAGCAGGCCACGACGATATTCGCGTCTTGCACTTCTCAGACCTGCACTTAACACCAGCACGCAAGAAAGAGATTGCAGATATCAAGTCATTTATCTCGTTGCGGCCCGATTTAGTTATCAGTACTGGTGATTTTCTCGCACATAAAAGCGCAGTTCCGGTTGTGCTCGATGCACTTGATCAACTACTCGATATCCCTGGTCTCTTTGTATTCGGCTCTAACGATTATTACGAACCAGTGCCTAAGAATCCCTTGAAATACCTGCTACCTAACCACGGCAAGCGTAAACATGGACCTGAACTCAACTGGCAAGAACTCGATGCTGCTTTGCGGGCTCGGGGATGGAAGAACATCAATACATCTCGCACCACGATCACAATTAAGAAGACTGTAATCGAAGCACGTGGCACTGATGATGCGCATCTGGAATTTGATGATTACTCACTTGTTGCAGGAGAGCCCGGTAAATGTGATCTCGCAATCGGCGTCACTCATGCGCCATATCTGCGCATCATTGAGGCGATGGCGAAAGATAATCTTGATGCCATCTTTGCTGGCCATACACATGGTGGCCAAGTTCGATTGCCGTGGCCCGGTGGTTCAAAGGCGTTGACAACTAATTGCGATCTGCCAACCTGGCGTGCCCGTGGATTAACAGTTGTAAAAGGTGAACCGCTACTCAATGTTTCTGCTGGAATGGGAACAGGACCATTCTCGCGAATTAGAGTTGCCAGTCCACCAGAAGTTTCACTGGTAACTCTTACTGCAGCTTTTTAAATTACTTCTTCAACGCCTCAATATCGGCATCGACCATAAGTTCTGCAAGTTCTTTCCAATGAGTTTTAGCTTTCCAATTCAACGCTTTCTCTGCCTTTGACGGATCGCCGATAAGTGCATCTACTTCTGTTGGACGGATGTACTTCTTATCTGTCTCGACATGGTCGGCCCAATTCAGCCCAGCGCGCGAAAATGCTGCTTCTGCGAAGTCTTTTACTGTGGCGCCGACGCCTGTAGCAACAACGTAATCAGATGGCTTATCTTGCTGCAGCATCAACCACATTGATTCGACATACTCCTTGGCATAACCCCAGTCACGAACTGCATCAAGATTTCCGAGGAATAGCTTCTCTTGCTTACCAGCTTTGATTGCAGCAACTGCGCGAGTAATTTTGCGAGTTACGAATGTCTCGCCACGACGTGGTGATTCGTGATTGAAGAGAATTCCGTTTGTAGCATGCAAGCCGTAACCATCGCGGTAATTGACTGTGCACCAGTACGCCATCAACTTTGCAGCTGCATATGGAGACTGTGGACGAAATACTGAATTCTCATTCTGTGGTGGTGGAGTAGATCCGAAGAGTTCTGATGTTGATGCTTGATAGAAACGAATATCGAGATCGGCCGAGCGAATTGCTTCAAGCAGGCCAACTGCCCCGACAGCATCAACTTGTCCGGTGTACTGGGGCATGGTGAAAGAGACTTGCACATGTGACTGCGCACCTAAGTTGTAGACCTCAGTTGGCTTGATCTCGCGAATCAGGTTGGTAAGTCCAACGCCATCAATCAAATCTCCGTAGTGCAAGAAGAGCTTTGGGTTCTTATCATGCGGATCTTGGTAGATATGATCGATACGGGAAGTATTAAATGTTGAAGAACGACGAATCAAGCCATGTACTTCGTAGCCTTTGGCAAGTAAGAACTCGGCAAGGTATGAACCATCTTGCCCGGTGACACCAGTAATTAGTGCGACTTTTCTACTCATCGTCTCGCTACTCCCTTTGCAGATGCATCTTTATACCAAGCGATAGTTGATGCAATTCCATCGCGAAGAGAAATCTTCGGTGCCCAACCTAGCGATTGTGCCTTCGAAACATCAAGAACCTTACGTGGAGTTCCATCGGGTTTCGATGAATCCCATGCAATTTCGCCCTTAAAGCCAGCTAATTCAGCAACTAGTTCGGCAAGTTCCTTGATGGTCAGATCTTCACCACTGCCGATATTCAGATGCTGGGAAGAGTTATAGGTCGAACCAAGGTGTACAACTGCGGCTGCTAAATCATCAACGTGGAGAAATTCGCGCTTAGGTGAACCAGTCCCCCATAAAGTTTCTGTTGCAACGTTGTTCTGCGCTGCTTCAACAAATCTGCGGATAAATGCTGGCAGGACATGTGAACCCTGTAACTCAAAGTTGTCATTAGGGCCATAGAGATTTGTTGGCATCAATGAAATCCAGGTGCGGCCATACTCTTTACGGAAAGATTTAATTAGTTCGATTCCGGCAATCTTCGCGATTGCATAGGCAGAGTTTGTCTCTTCAAGTGGGCCAGTTAATAAATACTCTTCTTTGATTGGCTGTGCGCAATCGCGTGGATAGATACAACTAGATCCAAGAAAGATAAATTTTTCGACATCAGCAGCATGGGCTGCCTCCATCAAATTGCTCTGTATCCGAACATTGTCCGAAAGGAATTCAACTGGATATGCGTTATTGGCGCCGATTCCACCAACTTTGGCAGCTGCATCGACAACAAGTGATGGCTTGGTTTTCTTGAGAAAGGCTGTTGTTGCATCGCGATCAAGTAAGTCGACAACTGAGCGATTAACTGCAATGACCTCAGCACCGGATGCCTGATAAGCCCGGACGATTGCCGAGCCCGCAAGACCTGTTCCGCCTGCGACAACGATTGTCATGCGAGCAGTCTAGTTGCGTTTACTTGCTGAACTCAGCAGCAACGAGTTCTGCAATTTGTGCAGTATTTAACGCTGCGCCCTTGCGCAAGTTATCTCCACATACAAAGAGGTCGATAGCCTTTGGATTATCAAGTGACTGACGTACGCGACCAACCCAAGTTGGGTCAGTTCCGACTACATCTGCAGGAGTTGGGAACTCTTTTTTCTCTGGATTGTCGTAGAGCAGAACTCCCTCAGCCTTTTTTAGCGCGCTTTGTGCAGCTTTACGTGTAACAACCTTTGAAAATGTGGCATGCACTGTCAGCGAGTGAGTTGTAATCACAGGAACGCGAACACATGTTGCTGATACTTTGAGTTTTGGCATTCCTAGAATCTTGCGTGATTCATTGCGCACTTTAAGTTCTTCAGATGTGTAGCCAGCTTCTTTGAGTGAACCTGCCCAAGGCACAACATTCATCGCAAGAGGCGCTGGGAATGGACCTAAATCTTTAATTACTCCACGCAGATCTTTGCCGACAGAGCCCAGGTTCTTTCCTGCAACTTTTGAAATCTGATCATGCAGAGCATCGATACCTGGTTGTCCAGCACCAGATGCTGCTTGATAAGAAGAGACTACAAGTTCTTTTAAGCCGAACTTCTTATCGAGTGCACCCATTGCAACAATCATAGAAAGTGTTGTGCAATTTGGATTTGAGATAATTCCCTTGGGGCGCTTCTTAATATCTTTTGGATTTACTTCAGGGACAACTAGTGGAACCTTCTTATCCATACGGAATGCACCTGAGTTATCGACAACGACTGCTCCGCGCTTTGCCGCGATGGGTGCCCACTCTGCAGAGATTTCATCTGGAACATCGAACATCGCGATATCGATTCCATCGAATGCTTCAGGTGAAAGTGCCACAACTGTGAGTTCTTCACCGCGACAGACCAACTTCTTTCCTGCGCTACGGGCAGATGCAATCAAACGAATTTCGCCATAAACATTTTTGCGCTTGCTCAAGATATCGAGCATCACTGTTCCGACTGCGCCGGTTGCGCCGACGACTGCAAGTGATGGAAGTTTCTTTTCTGACTTTACTTTCGCTACTTTTCTAGTCATCGGCCAGTTCCTCCGTATACAACAGCCTCGTTCTGATCTGAATCAAGGCCAAAAGCGGTGTGTGCTGCACGTGCTGCGCGCTCGAGATCGCTCTCGCGGACAATGACCGAGATGCGAATTTCTGAAGTAGAAATCATCTCGATATTCACTCCTGCTTCAGCCATGGCAGCAAAGAAAGTTGCGGTGACGCCAGGATGCGAACGCATGCCAGCGCCTACCAATGAAAGCTTTCCGATGGTGTCGTCGTACTGAAGTGACGAGAAACCAACTTCTCCCTGAATCTTCTTCAGAACTGTCGTCGCCTCAGCTCCATCAGCCTTTGGCAGTGTGAAGGAGATATCTGTAAGACCCGTGGCTGCAGCAGAAACATTCTGCACAATCATGTCGATGTTGAGATCGTTATCTGCCAGCGCTTGGAAAATTCGCGCTGCAACACCGGTACGGTCAGGGACGCCAACGATTGTCACCTTTGCCTCTGACTTATCGTGCGCAACTCCAGCGATGATTGCTTGTTCCATGGTGTCTCCTTCTGGGTGGTTTTCAACTACCCATGTTCCTTCTAGTGGTGAAAAAGATGAACGTACGTGAATCGGTAAATTGAAACGGCGCGCATATTCGACGCAACGCAAGTGGAGAACTTTTGCACCCGCTGCTGCGAGTTCGAGCATCTCTTCATATGTCACTGTCTTTAATTTGCGTGCTGCTGGAATAGCGCGCGGATCTGCTGAAAAGATTCCATCAACATCTGTATAAATTTCACAGACATCAGCTTCGAGGGCAGCGGCGAGCGCCACCGCTGTTGTATCTGATCCGCCACGTCCGAGAGTTGTAATGTCATTTGTATCTTGCGAAATTCCTTGGAAGCCCGCAACGATTGCAATTGAACCGGCATCGATAGCTTCGCGGATTCGGCCAGGAGTCACATCTATGATGCGCGCTTTTCCGTGAACTGAATCTGTAATAACTCCAGCCTGCGAACCTGTAAATGAGAGCGCTTCGAAACCAAGATTGTTAATTGCCATGGCAAGTAGCGCCATAGAAATTCGCTCACCAGCTGTAAGCAACATATCGAGTTCGCGCCCTGGTGGAATAGGGCTGACTTGGTTGGCCAGATCAATCAATTCATCGGTGGTATCGCCCATTGCGCTCACAACTACAACGACCTGATTGCCGGCCTTCTTTGTCGCCACAATGCGCGCAGCAACGCGCTTGAGGCCCTCGGCATCGGCGACGGAGGAACCACCAAACTTCTGAACAATCAGACCCATGGCTTAATAGTGAGGCACGTGAATAGATGGCGCTACCCAATTATCTGAAAATCCTAATATTTGAGACAGGGTGCCGCCCAAATAGTGAGACTAAAGGTTGGTACGGCCCTCGAAGGCTCGCCCAAGCGTGACCTCATCGGCATATTCGAGATCGCCGCCCACTGGTAGCCCTGATGCAAGGCGCGAGACGTTAATGCCCATCGGCTTAATCAGGCGAGCCAAGTATGTAGCTGTCGCCTCACCTTCAAGATTGGGATCAGTCGCCAAAATAATTTCAGTAATAGTGGAATCAGCCAGGCGCTGCATTAATTCACGAATTCGTAATTGGTCGGGGCCGATTCCATCGATAGGACTGATGGCTCCACCGAGCACGTGATACTTACCGCGGAATTCGCGAGTGCGTTCGATAGCAATCACATCTTTGCTCTCTTCAACAACGCAAATTTTTGTGCCATCGCGACGTGGGTCGCGGCAGATTCGACATTCAGTCTCTTCAGAGACGTTGCCACATTGCGTGCAGAACTTCACGCGCTCTTTTACTGTGCGGACTGCTTCAACCAAGTTAGCTGCGATCTCTGAATCAGATTGCAGAATATGAAATGCGATGCGCTGGGCCGACTTTGGTCCAATTCCAGGCAAGCGACCTAAAGCATCAATCAAATCTTGAATCGCACCCTCATACATTCCGGTTGACATTAGTCGTGGTTCTTTTCACTGATCACAGTTGCACCAAGTTCGGCGGCGAGAAGTGCGGCACCCGAAAGTTGCGTTGCATCTGTAGGAGCTTCGGATGTGCGAACTGCGCGAGCTTCGGGAGTTGAGGTTGTATCGATACTTGGGTCAACTGTGCATTCGATTCTGCGATCAAGACCCACAACTTCGATAAATGCTTGGCGGAGAATCTCTTCTGATTCGCTTCGAATAAATGAATCGCGCGCACCAGCGTTAACGATTCCGATCGTAATAATTTTCTCGTCAACGCCAAGAATCTGCGCACTTGCAGAAAGCAGCGACCACGTTAAGCGACGTCGCTTCTTCACGTTCTCAATCACGTCAGGCCACAACCTTCTAAGCCCCGCCACATCAATACTGTCCACTTTCTTTGGCGACGCCGTCTGAGGCGCTTCGGAAGCTTGGCTTGCAGAGCCCCTCGCTTCGCTCACAGCCTTTGCGCCGTCAGCTTCCTTCGGTTGTGAAGT
>JBAXLF010000012.1:0-26564 GCA_037134955.1 Actinomycetota bacterium
CAAATCAATGGGTCAATTCGTATAAGCGCTTACAAGGTGGTGGTGAAGCTCCTTCTATAATTAACTGGGGCCACAATGATCGCGGTGCACTTGTTCGTATTCCTATGTATAAGCCAAATAAAGAGAACTCAACGCGCATCGAATTCCGTTCACCTGATTCTGCCTGCAATCCATATCTTGCTTATGCAGTGATGTTGGCAGCAGGTCTGAAAGGTATTGAGAAGAAATATGTTCTCGAGCCATCGACTGATACCCAGCTGCTTCCTTCTAATCTGGAAGAGGCAATCACCGTGATGGAGAAGAGCCAACTTGTGCGCGAGACTTTGGGCGAGCATGTCTTCGATTACTTCCTTCGTAATAAGCGCGCTGAGTGGCAGGACTATCGCCGCCAGGTGAGCGCCTACGAATTAGATCGATATTTACCAGTTCTGTAATACAAGGTACGATTTGCACATCATGAAGCTCCGCGGACTCCTCCTTATCCGCCGTAGCGAGGCTTAAAGACCGGTCTCCTCGCTGCGGAGTTTGGTGTTGCCGGTAAACACCTTCGGCTAACCAAACTAATCAGGAGTGAAGAAATGAATTTTCCAAAGCAGAAACCATCAGCGATGCCAGTGCATCGTTACTCACCATTTATCCCTGTCGAACTTGAAGATCGCACCTGGCCAAGTAAGAAGATGACCAAGGCGCCACAATGGTGTTCTGTCGATCTTCGCGATGGCAACCAGGCACTGATCGACCCAATGGATACTCCGCGCAAACTTGCCATGTTTAAGTTGCTTGTTGCAATGGGTTACAAAGAGATTGAAGTTGGCTTTCCATCAGCATCTCAGACAGATTTCGACTTCGTTCGCAAGATCATCGATGAGGATTTGATTCCTGATGATGTCATCATCCAGGTACTTACACAGGCGCGCGAACCGCTCATCCGTCGCACCTACGAAGCGATCAAAGGTTCGAAGCAAGCGATTGTTCACCTTTACAACTCAACCTCAACCTTGCAGCGCCGCGTTGTATTTGGTCTTGATAAAGATGGCATCAAGAAGATTGCAACAGATGCTGCTCAACTCTGCCTTGATTTAATGTCGACTGTGCCAGAGACCAAAGTTTCTTTTGAGTACTCACCAGAGTCATATACAGGTACTGAACTCGAATTTGCTGTCGAGGTATGTAATGCAGTCAACGATGTCTGGAAGCCAACTCCGCAGTGGAAGACGATTATGAATCTTCCGGCAACTGTCGAGATGGCAACACCAAACGTCTATGCCGATTCCATCGAGTGGATGTGTCGCCACCTGAACAATCGCGAGAATGTGATTGTGTCCCTGCACCCACATAACGATCGCGGAACAGGAGTTGCAGCTGCAGAGCTTGCTTATCTAGCAGGAGCCGATCGCATTGAAGGAACTCTCTTTGGTAATGGAGAACGCACTGGAAATGTCTGTCTTGTGACGCTCGGCATGAATATGGTTTCGCACGGCATTGATCCACATATTGATTTCAGTGATATCGATGAAATTCGTCGCACCGTCGAGTATGGCAATCAATTACGCGTTCCTGAGCGCCATCCTTATGGTGGAGACCTCGTCTTTACCGCTTTCTCTGGTTCGCACCAAGATGCAATTAAGAAGGGCTTCGAACACCTAGAGCGCGATGCCAAAGCAGCAGGTAAGCACGTTGATGATCACACCTGGGCTGTTCCATATCTACCGATTGATCCAAAAGATATTGGCCGTTCTTACGAGGCAGTTATCCGCGTGAATTCACAATCAGGTAAGGGTGGAGTCGCTTACTTGATGAAGAATGAACATCATCTCGATCTGCCGCGTCGCCACCAGATTGAATTCTCAAAGATTGTTCAGGCAAAGACAGATGATGAAGGTGGCGAAGTCACTGCGGAACAGTTGTGGCATATCTTCGAAGATGAGTACTTGCCTACTGAAACTGCAGCATGGGGAAGATTCCGTCTCAAGGGAATGTCACAGACATCTGTCATGGGTGAAGATGTGCAACTGACTGTCAAGATGACAGATCGCGGTGAAGCGATCGAACTTTCCGGAACCGGTAACGGACCAATCGCTGCTTTCTGCCATATCTTGCAGAACTACGGAGTTGATGTCCGCGTTCTTGATTTCAGTGAGCATGCACTCTCATCAGGTGGAGATGCATCAGCTGCTGCCTATCTTGAGTGTGAAATCTCGGGTGCAGTCTTCTGGGGAGTCGGAATCGACCCAAATACAACGACTGCTTCATTGAAGGCAGTCGTGTCTGCAATCAATCGCGCTATTCGCTAACTATCGTACGCAGTATGTCTGCGCCTCAATCAAAGCTCTATCGCGATGAGGCAATCATTCTGCGCACCCAGAAACTCGGCGAAGCAGATCGCATCATCACCTTGCTCACAAAAGATCATGGTCGTATTCGCGGAGTAGCAAAAGGTGTTCGTCGCACGATGTCTAAATTTGGTGCGCGGTTAGAACCGGGCAGCCATGTTGATATCCAGATGCATTCTGGAAAGACCTTCGACACCATCACCCAAGTTGAAGCGCTTATGAATTACGGTGAAGCGCTTACCGATGATTACCAACGTTGGACAATCGCTCACGCAATTCTCGAAACTGCCGAACGCTTTACGCAGCAAGAGGAAGAGCCAGCACCACAAGAATTTCAATTAGTTGTAGGTGGCATGAAGGCTTTGGCAGAGAATCGCTATGACTCCTCGCTCATTCTCGACGCATTCTTATTGCGCTCACTTTCAATCGGTGGGTACGAACCATCGATGACCGCATGCTCACGGTGTGAAAAGCCAGGACCACATCGCTACTTCTCACTTGTTGGCGGCGGCTCTGTCTGTATGGATTGTCGTCCATCTGCATCGGCAACTGCGTCAAGTGAAGCGCTCGAACTTATGCAAGCGCTCTTAATTGGCGATTGGGATATTGCAGAGAAAAGTGAACTTCGCCATCGCCGAGAGGCTAGTGGTTTGGTAACTGCTTACCTACAATGGCACCTTGAGCGCGGATTGCGAAGTCTGCCGATGGTTGAAAGGGCTTAACGAAAACTCTGATGGCTAAGAAGATCGAGATTCCCCAACACATCGCAATCGTGATGGATGGAAATGGTCGTTGGGCGAAAGAGCGTGGCCTACCTCGAACTGCCGGACATCAAGCTGGCGAGAAAGTGCTCTTTGATATTGTCGAAGCTGCGATTGGCTTTGGAGTAAGAGAGATCAGTGCGTATGCATTCTCCACTGAAAATTGGAAGCGTAGCCCCGAAGAAGTGAAGTTCTTAATGGGCTATAGCCGCGAAATGTTACGTACTCGCCGAGATCGACTCAATGAGATGGGTGTCAAAATCAATTGGTTGGGACGACCACAACGCCTCTGGAAATCAGTGATTTCTGAGCTAGAAGAAGCAGAACAGCTAACGAAGAAGAATAAGAAACTCACACTCAATATGTGCGTCAATTATGGTGGACGTGCTGAAATCGTTGATGCTGCAACTGAGCTAGCTCGCGATGTGAAGCGCGGCAAAATCAAAGCAGATGCAATTACCGAAAAGACTCTTGAAAAATACTTGTATTCACCCAAGATGCGCGATGTCGATATGTTCTTACGTTCATCCGGCGAACAGCGCACCAGCAACTTCCTGCCTTGGCAATCTTCCTACGCCGAATTCGTCTTTATGGATGTCTTGTGGCCAGATATGACGCCACAGTTACTGTGGAAAGCAATCGAAATTTATTCGGAGAGAGATCGTAGATTCGGATCAGCTTAAATTTAAAGGTTGGCTACAACGCCCCACATCACAAGAACACCGATGATGGTTGCAAAAAAAGTCCAACGTGAAGAGTGGCGAGAATGCGCCTCAGGCAAGATATGCGATGTTGCCAGGTAGATGACAAAGCCAGAGAAGAGCGCGAGATAGAGCGCAAGCAGTGAATCGTTGAGAACTAAATATGTTCCAACGCTTGCTCCACCGATACGCGCAACAGCATCGAGACCAAGTAGCGAGTAACTACGTTTGGTCCAATGTCCGCTCTTGACCATCAGCGAAACAGTATTGAGTCCATCGCTAAAGGCGTGAACAATAACTGCGATAAATACTGCATAACCAAGAGCGTGGCTAACTTTAAATGCAACACCAAGACCCACACCATCAAGAAATACATGCCCACCCATAGCAATTGCGCCGAGTGAACCTGCAATGTTGTGGTGTTCGTGATCATGTCCATAATCAGATTCAGCAGGTTCATGGCCACCGAAGATTCCTTCAATAATGTGTAGAGCTAAGAAGCCAATCAAAATTGCAAGTGAGACGGTACGGATGCCACCAATCTTCGCTGTATTCATCGAGAAGACTTCAGGTAACAAATCAAAGCCAACGAGTCCAAGAAGAAGGCCCGCAGAGAGTCCAAGGACGAGATGGAAGCGATCCGATGATTTGAGAGCGACATAGCCACCAAAGGTGGTCGCGAGCACTGTGATTGCTGCGAAGAGAATGGCTAGGTTCATAACGCAAGGATAACCGCATTAGAGTTGTCTCATGATTGCTATCGCGCGCTTTGAAGTGCAATTGGCTGAGAGTGCGGCCTTTGAGAAAGATATTCGCACCGCTTACGAGGCGCTCGCATCATGTGCAGGATTTATTGATGGCGAATTCGGCCAGAATTTGGATGAGACCAATCTCTGGGCACTTGTCACACGTTGGGAGAATGTCGGCTCATATCGCCGGGCGCTCAGCGCAATGCGTACAAAACTCGAAGCTATTCCATTACTTGCGCGCGCAATTGATGAACCAGGGGCCTACGAGATAAACTAAGCGCAGGATTGCAACGACCGTTGCCTTTCGCCGACAGCCAGCCGGATGGAGATTTGAAATGGCCGTAGATCGTTTAGAAAATATCGTCTCGCTCTCAAAGCGTCGTGGATTTGTATTCCCCTCATCTGAAATTTATGGAGGCCTTCGCGCTTCCTGGGATTACGGCCCACTCGGAGTCGAACTCAAGAACAATGTAAAGCGCCAATGGTGGAAATCCATGGTCATGGGTCGCGAAGATATTGTTGGTATTGACTCTTCAGTAATTTTGGCGCGCGAAGTCTGGGAAGCATCAGGACACGTTGCAACATTTAGCGATCCGCTTACCGAATGCACCGCCTGCCATAAGCGCTACCGCGCAGATCACCTAGAAGAAGCGTACGAAGCAAAGCATGGAAAACCGCTGGCATCTCTTGCGGATATGAACTGCCCTGCTTGCGGAAATAAGGGCCAATTTACAACGCCAAAACAATTCTCCGGGCTCCTCAAGACTTTCCTTGGACCAGTTGAAGATGAATCAGGTCTTGCCTATCTTCGTCCCGAAACTGCGCAAGGAATCTTTATCAACTTTGATCAAGTGATGACGACATCACGCAAGAAGCCACCATTTGGTATCGGACAGATTGGAAAATCTTTCCGTAACGAAATCACTCCAGGAAACTTCATCTTCCGTACTCGCGAATTCGAGCAGATGGAGATGGAGTTCTTCGTAGTTCCCGGAACCGATGAAGAGTGGCATCAATACTGGATTGATACACGTCTGGCTTGGTACAAGGATCTCGGAATTAATCCTGATCGACTTCGTATCTACGACCATCCAAAAGAGAAGTTGTCGCACTATTCAAAGCGCACAGCTGATATCGAATATAAATTTGAATTTAATGGCACCGAATGGGGCGAGCTGGAAGGTATTGCTAACCGCACCGACTTCGACCTCAAGGCTCACTCAGCAGCTTCTGGTAAAGATCTCTCATACTTTGATCAAGAGAAGAATGAGCGTTGGACTCCTTATGTCATCGAACCTGCAGCCGGCGTAGACCGTTGCACGCTGACATTTATGATGGATGCATACACAGAAGATGAAGCGCCCAATGCAAAGGGCGAGATGGAAAAGCGCGCTGTGATGAAGTTCGATCACCGCTTAGCCCCTGTAAAGGCTGCCGTTCTTCCACTTTCTCGTAACGCTGATCTTTCTCCAAAGGCGCGCGATCTAGCAGCGCAGTTGCGCAAGAACTGGAATATCGATTTCGATGATTCAGGGGCAATCGGTCGTCGCTACCGTCGCCAAGATGAAATCGGAACTCCGTACTGCATCACCATCGATTTCGAAACTTTGGAAGATCAAGCAGTCACGATTCGTGATCGCGACACAATGGCGCAAGAGCGCATCAGTATTGATCAAGTAGAAGCATGGCTAGCACCACGTCTACTCGGCTGCTAGATCCACTGCAGCTTCCACTCAAAGACGGAGTCCATCTCGTAGATCCTCCTGTAGTTCTTGCACCCATGGCAGGAATTACCAATGCCGCCTTTCGCATGCTCTGTCGCGAACAAGGGGCAGGGTTATTTGTCTCTGAGATGGTGACAGCGCGCGCACTGTTAGAAAGAATTCCAGAAACGCTGCGAATGATCGAACCAGGTGCAGGTGAATGGCCGCGTTCTGTTCAGTTATATAGCGTTGATCCGCATCATATGGGTGAAGCGGTCAAGATGATTGGTCGTGAAAATTTAGCTGATCACATCGATATGAACTTTGGTTGTCCCGTACCTAAAGTCACTCGTAAAGGTGGGGGAGCAGCGCTTCCCTTTAAACGCAATCTCTTCCGCGAAATTGTGAAAGCGGCTGTCGACAACGCCAAGCCTTATGGAATTCCTGTCACCGTAAAGATGCGCATCGGTATCGATACCGATCACCACACATATTTAGAGGCAGCCAAATCTGCCGCCGATCTCGGTGTTGCCTGGGTTGCACTTCACGCACGTACAGCGCAACAGATGTATGAAGGCAAAGCAGATTGGTCCGCCATTAAAAATCTGGTGGAACATCTCAAGCCAACTGGTGTTCCAGTTTTAGGTAATGGAGATATCTGGTCTGGTGCAGATGGCGTTGAAATGGTGCGCCAAACTGGCTGCGCTGGAGTAGTTGTAGGTCGTGGCTGCCTCGGACGTCCCTGGCTCTTTGCAGATTTAGTCGATGCCTTTAATGGTGGCGATAAACGGATACTTCCAACGCTTCATGAAGTAAGTGAAGTGATGTATCGCCATGGCGAATTGATTGTCGATTACTTTGAATCGGAAGACCGTGGTTGTCGCGATCTTCGTAAACATATGGCCTGGTATCTCAAAGGTTTCCGTGTTCCATCAGAACTTCGTCGCCAATTTGGAATGGTGGGCTCGCTGAAGGAACTTCGCTCGTTATTAGATCAACTCGATGATCAGCCATATCCGATCGAAATTGGCGAAAAGCCTCGTGGCCGCACTAGTAGCGGTCGTCCACCAACTCTGCCCGATGGCTGGCTCAATGACCCCGATGAAATGATTCATCTCGACGTTGAAGATATGTTCTCTGGCGGCTGATGTTTAAATTAATTCGTCGTCTCATCTCACTCTTTCTGGCAATCGTCATCATCATTCCGACATATGCGCTCTCTGTAACTTGGCATTCGGCACATAATCCAACGGTGCGCACACATGCCGAAGCAATCGTTGTTCCTGGTGCATCGCAACTTAATGGTGCGCCGAGTGATGTTTTATTAGCCCGACTTGAAGAAGCAAAACGCATTCATGATTTGGGTTACGCGCCGCTGATCATCACAGTTGGCTCAGGCGCACCAGGTGATCGCACCACCGAGGCTGCATCTGGAAAGTATTGGTTACTCCATCATGGTCTGGCTAAGAGTGAAGTAATTTCAATTCCATTAGGTCGAGATACGCAGAGCCAAACCCAGGCATATATCAAGGTAATGAGAGAGCGAAAGATTTACAACGTCATCATTGCAACCGATGCCTATCACTGTCAGCGAGCTATAACGATGGCAAATGATTTAGGTGCAACCGCTACATGTTCACCTGTGCAGACCGGTCCCAATGCACTTTCACATTCGCATTACCGCTATCTCGTACGAGAAGCTGGGGCATACCTTGCCTACATCACCTTGGGGCGTCGTGGAATTCATATCTCAGACCATCTCACTACCAGCCCACTTGTAAGGTATGTACATGGCCGTTAATGGTTACACCGATAGCGATCAAGAACGCTTTCTCGACGAACCAGCAAAACGTCCAGGACGCACCGAATTCATGCGCGATCGCGCCCGCGTTATTCATTCTGCAGCTCTGCGTCGCCTAGCCGCAAAGACACAAGTTGCTGTTCCTTGGGAGAACGACTTTCAACGTACTCGTTTATCGCACTCGCTCGAGTGTGCACAGATTGGTCGCGAACTCGGTGAATCTCTCGGAGCAGATCCTGACTTATTAGAAACGGCTTGCTTGTCACACGACATGGGCCATCCACCATTTGGTCATAATGGCGAAGAAGCGCTGGCGGAAGTTGCGGCACCATGTGGTGGTTTCGAAGGTAATGCTCAATCATTCCGATTATTAACACGTATTGAAGCTAAGACAGTTGATGGAAATGGCAAGAGTTTGGGGCTGAATCTCACTCGCGCATCTCTCGATGCAGCAACAAAATATCCGTGGCCGAGCTCGGAAAATCCCCGCAAATTTGGCGTCTATGACGATGATGTAGAAATTTTTACCTGGATGCGCCAAGGAGCACCGGCTGGTCGCAAATGTATTGAGGCACAGATCATGGATTGGTCCGATGATTGCGCATACTCAGTGCATGATCTAGAGGATGCAATCTTTGCCGGACAAGTAACGGTAAAGAACTTCGATAACGACTTCGACATTTTATATAAGGAGATGGTCGAGGGATATAAAAGTGAGGCAACGAAAGTTGAAGCTGCCGCAGCTCTGAGTAGGCTTCAAAAATTATCGTGCTGGCCGATAAATTTCGATCGCAGCCACAGATCGCTAGCTCGCTTAAAAGATACGACTTCTCAACTTATTGGTCGCTTTGTATTAGCCGCAGAGCTTGAGACACGTAAAGTCCATGGCGATGGTCCACTGACGAGATACAGCGCCAATCTAGAAATTCCACGTGAGCAGAAGATTGAAGTTGATTTTCTCAAGGCTGTTGCTGGTCACTATCTAATCAATGCTGCTGCTTCGCAAGAGCGTTATGCCAAGCAGCAAATTGTGATCCACGAACTCGTCGAGATGCTCTTCGAGGCAGCGCCAAAAGAGTTAGACCCAATCTTTGAAGATGATTGGAAGGTCGCAGCTACCGACGCGCAACGTTTGCGCGTCGTGGTAGACCAGATTGCCAGCCTCTCCGACCCGGGTGCATATGCGCTCCATGCGCATCTTTCGAAGCGTCGCTAAGGTAGGAACATGAGCGGTCGTATCAAGGCAGATGACATTGTCTATGTCCGCGAGCATGCACATATCGATGAGGTAGTCACAGCAGCTGGCGTTGCGCTGAAGAACGCTGGCGGGGGACAGAAGAAAGGTCTCTGTCCATTCCACGATGAGAAATCGCCATCATTCCACGTAACGCCCTCTAAAAATTACTATCACTGCTTCGGATGTGGCGCCGGTGGAGATGTCATTGATTTTGTAATGAAGACCGATCACTTAAGTTTTACTGAAACTATTGAACGACTCGCAGCGCAGATTGGATACACGCTTCGTTACGAAGAAGGCGGACCTACGCAGCCAACTTCTAAACGCTCACGTTTATATGCAGCAAATCTCGCTGCTGCGCAGTTCTATCGCGAACTACTCAATACATCTCCTGATGCCGCGCATGGACGCGAACTTCTCACCAAACGTGGCTTTGATAAAGCTGCCTGCGATTCATTTGGCGTGGGTTATGCACCAAATGGCTGGGATGGATTGACCAAACACTTACGAGCTGCGGGATTTACTATTGAAGAGTTAGAAGAAGCGGGCTTATCCAAGATGGGCGAACGCGGACCGATTGATAAATTCCGCAATCGCGTCATGTGGCCGATCAAAGATATCTCTGGTGACATTATCGGTTTCGGTGCACGCAAATTAGCCAGCGACGAAGAAGATCAAGGCCCTAAATATCTCAATACTTCAGAGACGCCTATTTATAAGAAATCGCAGGTTCTCTATGGTCTTGATATGGCGAAGAAAGATATTGCTAAGAATCGCCAGGTAGTAGTGGTTGAGGGCTATACCGATGTGATGGCTTGTCACCTGGCCGGAATTACAACTGCGGTTGCAACCTGCGGAACTGCATTTGGCGATGACCATATTCGGATTATTCGTCGACTTCTCATGGATGCTGACACATTCCGTGGTGAAGTGATCTTCACCTTCGATGGTGATGCTGCAGGACAGAAAGCGGCTATGAAAGCATTTGGCGATGATCAGAAGTTTGTGACCCAGACTTTTGTGGCGGTTGAACCCGATGGCCTTGATCCATGCGACCTGCGCCAACATAAAGGCGATTTAGCGCTCCGCGATCTGATTGCAAAACGTGTTCCACTCTTTGAATTTGCGATCCGTACCGAATTAAAGAAACATGATTTAACAACTGCCGAAGGTCGCGTCAATGCGCTCAATACGGCAGCTCCACTCGTTGCAGCAATTCGCGATAAATCGCTACGCCCTGAATACATTAAATCTTTATCCGGATGGTTGGGTACAGAGACCGAGGTCGTTACATCGGCAGTAAATACTGCGCTGAAAAAAGTAACCACGACAACCGAAGCAGTTGAGACTCCTAATGCAGAGAACGCTTGGCGACCAAATCCCACTGAACCGACCTTGATGCTCGAACGTGAAGTACTCAAGGCCAAGTTACAGATGTCGGGGTTGGTCCTGGATTGGAAGACTATTGAGGATGAGGCATTTACTCATCCGGCATATCGCGAACTTCGGCGCATTATCGATACCTTCGGAACTGAACCGGTACTACTTGAAAATGTCACCGATGAAAGAATGCGCCAATTATTTACTGAACTCTCAGTCGAACCAGTGCGTACCGATGGCGCAGTCTCTGAGAAATATGTTTCAAGTATCGTGGCACGACTTCGTGAAGTCTTGGTCAGTCGCAAAATTGCAGATCTCAAATCTAGTTTGCAGCGACTCAACCCCGTCGAAAACCAGGCTCAATACAATGCAGCTTTCGCAGATTTGGTAGCTCTTGAAACACAGAAGCGCGGGCTCCACGAACTGTCTATAGCCTCTCTATAGCGTTGGATTTTGGCAGGTACATCGCCTGCGGTAGAGTTCGCATCTCATTCCCTGATAGCTCAACGGCAGAGCAGTCGACTGTTAATCGACAGGTTCTTGGTTCGAATCCAAGTCAGGGAGCCAGTATTTCTTCAACGGGCTCTCCGGCCTTCATCATGCAAATCTCAGCCTGGAGTCCTAACCTCATCCCATGAATTCTTTGCAGAGCATCTCTCGCGGCGCGGTCTCTTCGTGGCGCACCCAAGCCAATGGCCAGCGCCTTCTCCGTTTATTCCTTGGTCTTACCTGGGTCTATGCCGGTTGGGATAAAGCGAGCGATCCAGGTTTTCTTACTAAAGGTGCACCGACATATATCGGTTCACAATTAGCTGCCTATGCACAGAGTTCACCGATTGGATCAATTCTCAATCACGCAGTTGAGCATGCGGCATTTGTAGGAATCTTTGTGATGCTCTCAGAGTTTGCAATTGGTTTTGCAACTCTTCTTAACGTTGCACCAACATCTGCCGCTTTCGGTGGGTTCGCAATGGCCACAGGGTTGTGGCTCTCTAGCTCTTTCCACACCTCCCCATACTTCTTAGCGAGCGATAGCGCCTACGCAATACTGTGGCTGGCGTATCTTCTACACATGATTGGAAAACGAAAAATGCCTTCAGTAAATATTGAACGTCGTGGAGTAATTCGTACCGGCGCTATCGGAGCACTTGCAGTGGTTGCATCCTTTGCCGGCCGTGCTCTTCCAAAAGCAGCGGCAGCTTCCTCTTCTGCAAAATCAACTGCGAAGGGCGCCAAAGGTCAGATTATTAAATTAGCCGACCTTCCTATTGGTGGATCCTTTAACTTTATTCACTCAACACAGGGTGTTCCAGCAATTCTCTTCCGTACCAAAGTTGGTGTCTTTGCATACTCCGCCATCTGTACTCACCAAGGATGCACCGTCAATTACGATAAAACATCTAAGCAACTGATCTGTCCATGTCATGGCGCAGCCTACGATCCTGCAAATGGAGCAAAGGTCCTAAGTGGGCCAACCAATACTCCGCTTGGCAAGATCAAGGTAAAGGTCAGCGGCGCGTGGGTAGTTGAGGCTTAAATGAACTCAAAAGTATCTAACAGAATAATCTCAGCATCCTTCGGCAGAATCCTGCCTATGAAGAACTTTAAAGTAGTAACTGCATTTGTCATCGGGGCAGCGTTGGCCGGCACCATTGCGACAGCGGCAAATACATCACCTGTGGGTTCCATCAAAGCTTGCGCAGATAACCGGACCCAAGCTCTCTATCTCTCAAACACTGGTACTTGTGCTGCATCTCGTACCTTGGTCGAACTCGGTGGCACTGGTATGAACACCAAGGCGATTGCATCTCTTGTTACTCCATCTGTTGTATCAATCTCAGTGACAACGGCTTCTGGTGGTGCAACTGGTTCTGGCTCGATCTACAAGAGCAGCTCTTCCTCCAGCTACATCATTACCAATAACCATGTGGTCAATACATCGGGACAAGCTGCAACAATCAAAGTTGAACTCTCTAACGGAGATCAGTACCCAGCAACTATCGTGGGTCGCGATCCCGGTTATGACATCGCAGTTCTACAGATTCAGCAGGGTAATTTGCCGGCAATCACAGTTGGCGACTCCACCAAGGTCAGCGTGGGAGATCCAGTCCTTGCGATTGGTTCACCTCTAGGTCTGGCAAGTACCGTGACCAGCGGAATCATCTCCGCTCTTAACCGTCCAGTTTCTACCGGAACAGTGGATGCGCAATCGTATGTTGATGCAATTCAGACAGATGCAGCAATTAACCCTGGTAATTCAGGTGGTGCCTTGATTGATGCGCAAGGTCGAATCATTGGCGTTAATTCAGCGATTGCAACTCTTTCAAGTGGATCTACCAGCGGCAGCATCGGACTTGGTTTCTCAATCCCTATCAACGAAGCAAAGCGCGTGATTGATGAAATTATCTCTACAGGTAAATCAACGCGCCCAGTTCTCGGAGTCTTCTTCGATACAACCTATACAGGTGAAGGCGCCAAGATCGGAAAATTGAGCCCAGGAGAAGGTGCCGAGAAAGCCGGAATTCCGGTCGGCGCAATTATCCGCAGTATCGATGGAGTCAAGACTCCAACTACTGATTCTGCAATTGTCCGTATCCGCTCATATGCGCCGGGTGCGACAGTTACCGTTGTTGTCGATCTGCCTACGGGTGGAAGCAAGACCTTTAAGGTCACTTTAGGGTCTGCACCAGCAATCTAAGAACTCTCCAAGCAATGTACCCGTTACGCAGTTGTAATGCGTAGCGGGTACATTTGCATCATGGCACTCTTCACAATGCAGGTATCACTTCCCGATCGTCCCGGCTCACTTGGCATGCTCGCATCTGCGATTGGTTCAGCAGGCGCTGATATCCGAGGCCTACAAGTTATTAAGAGTGAAGATGGAGTTGGTTACGACGAAATTACCGTCGCAGTTCCCGGAACCGATCCTTCAGATCTTGTTGAAGTTCTCAATTCGATTGGTGGAGTAGAAGTACTCTCTATCGAACCGCTCGCTTAGTAACGCGCAGCGCTTGCCCCAGCGCTTGGAAGAGATGTAAAGAAACGGGGACGTTTAAATCCGTGCGTTTCAAATGCCTTCGTTACAGCATCACGTGTATCTGCAACATCCTCCGCTTTAATTAATGCGATAGCGCTGCCGCCAAATCCTCCGCCCACCATGCGTGCTCCAATAGCGCCAGCTGCAAGTGATGCAGCAACTGCTACATCAAGTTCTGGGCAGGAAACTGCATAATCATCGCGAAGTGAGGCATGTGATTGATTGATGAGATTTCCGAGCGTTGCAAAGTCAGAGGCACGCAGCGCCTTCACGGCATCTAATACTCGAGCTATTTCGGTGACTGCATGTCGAGCCCGGATAAATTCAGTCTCGGTAATTTTCTCTCTACTTGCTTGGAGAACCTCTAAAGTCAGATGGCGCATCGAAGGAATATTGAGTTTTGCCGCAACTGACTCGCATGCAGCGCGACGTTCGGCATAACCACCATCGACGAGCGCATGGTGTGCTTGCGTATCAATAATCAGAAGTTCTAGTCCGGCATCGGCCACATTAAAAGGTATGGATTCAGTGGAAAGATCGCGACAATCGAGCAAGAGCGCGGCTCCTGACTTGCCCATCAAAGAGACGGATTGATCCATGATGCCGCACGGAACTCCGACGTAATCATTCTCAGCTCTCTGGGTTGCTCGCGCGAGATCTTCGAGTGAGGTATTGAGTGAAAATAGTTCGTTAAGGCCTACTGCAACAGAACATTCGAGAGCTGCAGAAGATGAAAGCCCGGCACCTGCTGGGACGCTGCCATCGACCAAGATATCTACGCCGCTGGTAATTCCTAGGCTCCAGAGAACTCCAAGAACATATTTCTCCCAATCACCTTTGCTACCAGGTTTTACATCGTGGATATCAATGGTGAAGATCTTCTCTTTGCGCTGGTGAGAGGCGATGCGAACTAATCCATCGGTACGCGCTGCAATTGCTGCGTATGTGCGATCTGCAATTGCAAAGGGAAGGACAAAACCTTCGCTGTAATCGATATGTTCGCCGATGAGATTTACACGGCCAGGAGCCTCAGATATAACTTCTGGTTTACGGCCGAAGAGTTCTTCAAAATTTCGAGCAAGAGAAGCCATTGATTTAGAGCTTCACATCTTTAAGTTGTTGCGCAGATTGCTCAGGTTTCATATCCATAATGAAGGCGCCCATCGCAGATTCTGAGCCAGCTAAATATTTGAGTTTGCCAGGTGCGCGGCGCACGCTGGTGATCTGCCAATGTAGGCGCAGCAGATCGCGACCTTCGCGAACAGGAGCTTGATGCCACGCCGCGATATAGGCCATATCTACATTGAAGACTCCATCGAGGCGCTGCATTACTTCGATAGCAATAGAAGGGAATGAATCACATGCCGCCGGTGAGAGTTCGGTTAAATCTGCAACTGGTTGGAGCGGTACAACGTGAATCTCAAATGGGTAGCGCGATGCATATGGTGTGTAGGCAACCCAATCTTCGTTACGAGCAATAATGCGCACACCATCGCGTAGCTCGCGCGCGACAACGTCATCAAAGAGAACCCGCCCTGTTTTGGCGTGATGTTCGCGGGCCACAGCCAGCATCTTGGTGACGCGAGGTGGAATATATGAATATGCATAGATCTGGCCATGTGGGTGAGCCAGCGTTACGCCGATCTCTTCACCGCGATTCTCAAATGGCGCAACATGTGCAATATATGGAAGTTTGGAAAGTTCAGCGGTGCGATCACGCCACGCTTCGAGCAAGGTGCGAACGCGTTGTAGTGAGAGCGATTTAAAAGCGCCGCCGTGATCTGCGGTAAAACAGATTACTTCGCACTTGCCGGCAGCAACGCCTTCATCGGTATCAGAGCCCACTAAATCAGGGAGAGCAAAATCATCGGTTGGTGGACGTAGCGATGGCGAACGGTTATCAAAGACAACTACTTCAAATTCACTCTCGGGAATTTCAGTAAGGAGATCACCTGTTGTTGGACAGAGCGGACATAACTCTTTCGGTGGCAGGAAGATGCGACCTTGGCGGTGTGCCGCCATCGCTACCCATTCATTGACCAATGGATCTAGGCGAAGTTCGCCGATACCAGGTTGTTCTTCTGCAGGGCGAAGATCAGTTGCAGTACGAGTTTGTCCGGCGGTGTCGTAGTAACGAATCGTGCGGCCATCGTTCATAGTGCGGCTTGTGCGCACGATTCCGGCTGATAGTTCGACGATCTCGTCCATAGTGGGCTTACTCTATCGCGAGTCTTCTTAACTTACCTTAAGCCCAGTTAAGGGTGCGTTCTATCGCTTTCTTCCAACCGGCATAACCAACTGCACGATTTTCTGCAGTTGTTGTCGGATTCCAACGACGTGATTGCTTCCACTGCTTCTTCAATTCATCAGTGTTCTTCCAGAATCCAACAGCAAGGCCTGCTGCATATGCAGCTCCGAGCGCAGTTGTTTCGGTAATCAAGGGGCGGGTGATATCGATTCCCATAATGTCTGCCTGCATCTGCATGCAGAGTGAATTTGCAGTGATTCCACCATCGACGCGCATCTCGGTCATTGGTACTCCGCTATCGGCAACCATCGCATCCATCACATCGCGCGTTTGGTAGCAGATTGCTTCCAGAGCTGCCCGCGCTAAATGCGCCTTAGTTGCGGCGCGAGTTAAGCCGACGATTACGCCGCGCGCATCGCTTCGCCAATAAGGAGCAAAGAGACCTGAGAAAGCAGGCACGAAGTAGACGCCAGCAGTATCGGTCACAGTTGAAGCTAGATTTTCAGTCTCGGCAGCGTTACTAATGATTCCGAGTTGATCACGTAACCATTGAATTGCTGAACCTGTAACTGCAACTGATCCTTCGAGTGCATACATGGCAGGTTGGTCGCCAAATTTATAGCAGAGCGTTGATAGCAAACCGTTCTTGGAGCGCACAATCTCTGTACCAGTGTTGAGCAGCGCAAAGTTGCCGGTGCCATAGGTTGTCTTGGATTCTCCACGTTCGAAGCAGACTTGACCGACCATTGCAGCATGTTGATCACCGAGAATTCCAGCGATAGGAACTGCAGATCCAAATGGCCCATGAGGATCGGTCAGCGCATACTTTTCAGAAGAAGATTTAATTTCAGGAAGTACAGAACGAGGAATTCCAAAGAATCCTAGTAACTCGTCATCCCATTGCAGAGTTTCTAGATTCATGAGCAAGGTACGGCTGGCATTGGTGACATCGGTGAGATGAACTCCGCCTTGTGTTCCACCCGATAAGTTCCATAAGAGCCACGAATCAACGGTGCCAAAACGCGCAGTTCCAGCAATTACCGCAGCTTTCACGGTTGCGCTATTTTCCATAAGCCAATGCATCTTGCTGCCTGAGAAATATGGAGCGACCGGAAGTCCAGATTTATATGTGAGGGTCGAGGTGGTCGCAGGGGAGAAGGTGGATAAATATTCAGCGGTACGAGTGTCTTGCCAGACGATGGCGTTATGTAATGGATGACCAGTTGTGACATCCCAGGCGACAGTTGTTTCGCGCTGATTGGTGATTCCGATAGCGGCTAAATCTGAGCCCAAGATATCGGCTTGCTTTAAAGCCCCGGCAATTACCTCTTTGGTGCGATCCCAAATCTCTGCTGCATCATGTTCGACCCATCCGGCTTGCGGAAGTATCTGGCGATGTTCGAGTTGATGTTGACCGACTACTTTGCCTTCGCCATCGAAGATCATGAAACGTGTACTACTTGTTCCCTGGTCCAAACTTCCGATGTATGCCATATGCTTAAGCCTACTCAAAAGCGCCGATACAACTCAAGAGCAATTAGGAACTGGTACCCCTTTCACAATGTTTTCGTCACAGCTGAATCCACAACAACGTGCCGATGCATTGTCTTCCCTTGCCACCGAAGAGTTCGACATTCTGGTTATTGGCGGCGGAGTAAATGGAGTCGGAGTCGCCCTTGATGCTGTTACTCGTGGCCTCAAAGTTGCACTCGTTGAAGCGCAAGATTTCGCAGCTGGCACATCAAGCCGTTCTAGCAAATTGATTCACGGTGGACTTCGTTATCTTGAGCAATATGACTTTAAATTGGTACGTGAGGCTCTCCGCGAACGCGAGCTCATGGTCTCTACCCAATGTCCGCACTTAGTAAAACCAGTCAGCTTTCTCTACCCACTTACTGAAAAGGTAAAAGAGCGCACTTATGTTGGCGCAGGATTAGCGCTGTATGACGCTCTTCGTGGCATGAAACGTGCGCTTCCATCACATAAGCATTTAACTGGCAAAACAATTTCGCAAATTTCTCCCTCACTTCGCCCAGATATCATCACCGGTGCAATTCGCTACTTTGACGCTCAGGTTGACGATGCTCGCCACACCATGATGATTGCTCGCACAGCAGCACGACATGGTGCAGTAATGGCATCAGGTGTTCGCGTTGATGATCTCATCCGCAACGGTAAGAAAGTTATTGGGGTTGTTGCAACTGACGTAACAACTAATAAGAAGATAAAGATCTCTGCCAAATCCACCATCATGTGTGCCGGTGTATGGAGCGATGAACTCCATGCCCAGTTCGGTCTCACCCCGGGCTACACCGTTGCGATGTCTAAAGGCGTTCATATCGTGCTTCCTGGAGATGCCATCAAGTCGAAAGATGGAATCATTCTCAAGACTGCAGTCTCAGTTCTCTTCCTGATCCCATGGGGAGATCAATGGATTGTCGGAACTACAGATACTCCCTACGAAGGAGATCGCACCAAGCCACTTGCTACCCAAGAAGATGTGCAATACATCTTGGATCAAGCCAATCGCGTACTTGAACCCAAGATAAAAGCGGAAGATATTGTCGGTGTATTTGCCGGTCTGCGTCCGTTGGTTGCCAATAAATCAGGATCTGCAACGACAAAACTTTCCCGCGAACATACGGTTGATCGACCAGTTCCAGGTTTTGTTAGTTTGGCAGGCGGCAAGTACACCACCTACCGAGTCATGGCTAAAGATGCAGTGGATTTAGCAGTGCTTGATTTGCGCAGAATCGTCAACGATTCAGTGACCGATAAGTTGCCACTCATCGGTGCCGACGGATATTTCGCACTCGTACAACAAACCGCCAAGATTGCTGAAAAGTATGCAATCTCTGAGGCGACAATTACTCATCTGCTCAATCGTTACGGTTCACTTATTGAAGAAATTCTCGAGATTATCGATGCTGATTCTTCGATGGCGGAGCGCTTGCTTCCGGAACTTCCTTACATCAAGGCGGAAATTCTCCATGCCGCTACCCACGAAGGTGCACTCTCAGTCGAAGATGTGTTGCTGCGGCGTACTCGTATCTCATTTGAAGATTTCTATAGTGGAGCTGAAGTAGCTCCGCAGGTGGCCGCTGTTATCGGATCTGCACTTGGCTGGGGCGCTAAAGAGCGAAACGCTTCTGTGAAATCATTCTTAGCTGTGATTGATAAAGAGGAAGAAGCGCTTCTCGAGCTGGTCAATTCCTGATCTGATTTTTACAGCTATCAACTGCAGGATGTGTCACAGGTTTCTTCACAGGTGTTGGTAGCGGAGTAGGACCTTGCTCGACTGTAATCACGAGTGGAGTGGCTACATCTGCATGTGTGCCTGATTCATCTTTGAAGCCAACGCTTCCCGACCACGTACCAGCGGGCAGCCCGGCAATTGTTAAAGTCCAGGTACCACTTGTTTCGCGCGCCACACTTTGCGTGACTTTTGGAGTCAGTGGATTTGTAGCATCGAAGTAATACTTGACGCTACCGGTGACAACGGGAGAACCATCGGGACGCTTCACATCAACGGTAATGATTACATTCTTATCAGTTGATGTTGCTTTCACTGATGTGAGGCCAATCGTCGAAGGCTCTCCTTGGGGCATTTGATCGGCGGGGTCAGGAATCCAGGTTCCAGTAAGTAAGCTTTGGAATTTCTCGGGTGCGCCACCAAAGATATTGAGATCTACGCGAGTACCAGGAACACCATATTTAGGTGCAATGCCACATGATGTGTACTGCCACAAAGTCCAATTTGCAGAACATTGCGAGGTTGTCCAGGAATGAACAAAGCAGCCACCTTTCTTCACGTTGGGTTTGGCACCATCTTTCGCCGGATCAATTGCATATTGTGCAATCCAGAGCGGATATGAAGCTAATTCGGAATCTCGGACCATCGATGTTTCTAGAAAGTGGGGAGATGAATAGATAAAGGGAGTGCGTCCAGTCTTATCTTTAATCGACTTTAAAAATGTCTTTGCCCACAATGTAGCTGCCTTTCGCGAAGCCCGTTTTGTGCAGAGCTTTGCGCTACTGAGCCGAACACAGTTATTTTCGAGATCAAGTGCAATCGGTAGATCCATCGCATTGAAACCGCCGAGTGAGGCAATACGCCACGTTACTTTGAGCGCCTGAACTCGGGCATCGCGCGCAATAGCGGCCGGAGTTGTGACATTGGGCAAAGTGGCAAAGTGGTAGAAGCCGGTATAAATACCGGCAGCTTGTGCTGCGGCGCGATCACCTTTTAGATATTTAACTGCTTGTAAATCTGCATCATCTCGAGTGTCAGAACCCTTAATCATGACAAAGCTGATTCCTGCTGTGTGCATCTTTACAAAATCAATCGCCTTTTCGTTGGGGTGTTGCCAGCGACTAATGTCGATACCGGCAATCTTTCCGCCGGGACCAACAGTCGGCATATCAGTTGCTGATGCTATGGATTGAAAGGAGAGCGAGAGAAAGACGGTCGCTGCAACTGCGCCGAAAATTTTTCTCACTTTTCCACGACCACAACGGTGGTTTTAAAGAGATCGTAGATAACACCTTGTAGCAGAGCTCGGTGGCGCTGGCGGGCTGCTTGATAGTCGTGACCGGTAGCCAACTTATTGCTATCGCTAAAATCAAGAGTCAAGCGGCCATTATCGAAAGATTCGAGGCGCGCATCAAAGTAGGCAATCCAGACAACTCTATCTTGGCTTTCAAGTCTGTCGAGAACTTCATTCCATCTCGTGCGAAGATCGGCGAGAGTGAGTTCGGTAGACATGCACCGACTTTACCTCACGAGGTTAGCGACTCGGCGCACCTAGCCATGTGAAGTATTCCGCTGCCAATGTAACTCGCAGATTTCTGGTTCGGTCGGGAGATATTCCGAGCTGTTGTGCGATGCGAGCGACAATCTGCTCGACTGATTTTTCAGAGACAAAGCGAACCCGTGCAATCTCAGAGTTACTTAAACCTTGAGCAACAAGCCGGAGCGTTTCAATTTGTATATCAGTAAGCTCTCTCACCTTTTCGATAGAAGAACTCTCGTGGTTGGCTGCATGGCTACTGATCCACGTCATTCGTGATTCACCTTTCACTGCATGTAAACTTTCAGCAAAAGTTGAGGTTATTATTGTTAGATCAGAGAGTGAGCGTTTGAGAATTATTCTGCTTCCACGTGGGATATTTCTCTCCTGCAATCCAATCAGCCTGAAATCTGGACATACCGTCATGATGACGATGCCTAGGTTGGGATTTAACTTCCGAGCTCTATTGAGAAATGAAATCACTTCCTCGCCTGGTGGCTGAAGATCAATCAGTACGATCTCAGGTTGAAGTGAGCGGAAGAGATTTTCGGCGAGAAATATATTGGATGCCTCACCGACAATATTTACACCGTGTAACCGAAGAGATGCAGAGAGTGTTGCGAGTTCAAAGGCATCGCTATTGATGAGTAAGACTCGCGTAGGGTTCGCCTGAGTTTTATCCATGGAAAATGTTAGATATTACAATTTCACCATTTCAAGTAGGGATTTCCCTATTTTTACCCCTCGAATTTATATCCCAGCCCACGAATAGTCTGAATTAAGACAGGGTTTGCAGGGTCATCTTCAATCTTCGAACGTAGTCGTTTGATATGAACATCCAGAGTCTTGGTATCACCGTAGTAATCGCCGCCCCAGACGCGGTCAATCAATTGGCCGCGCGTTAAGACGCGACCGGAATTTCGCATCAGGAATTCGAGAAGCTCAAACTCTTTCAATGGAAGAGGAATGAGCGCGCCCTTAACTGTGACTTGATGGCGCTCTATATCCATGCGAATGCCACCAACGCTGTGGATTCCGATACTTTCAGAACCGCTCGAATCATCTGCAACTCCGCGGCGTAATACAGCCTTGATTCGGGCGACAAGTTCGCGTGCAGAATATGGCTTGGTTACATAATCATCGGCGCCAAGTTCTAGTCCAACAACTTTATCGACTTCAGAATCTTTGGCAGTCAACATAATGATGGGAATATTTGAATGAGTACGGATTGTGCGACAGACATCGATTCCGGAAATCTCAGGAATCATCAGATCGAGTAGGACTAAATCGAATTGCTCCTCATTAAAAGCCGCGATGCCTTGCTTGCCGGTCTCAGTTACTCGCGTTTCAAAACCCTCTTTTTCGAGGAGAAAGCTGAGCGCCTCTGAAAATGAAATTTCATCTTCAATAATCAATATCCTGGTCATTCCTGAGTATCTCCTGGCCTTTGATTGATGGGTAAGCGAAGTGCAAATGTGGAGCCCACGTTCGGTGCACTCCATACGGTGATATCTCCACCATGCTTTGTGGCAACGTGTTTAACGATAGAAAGACCTAGCCCTGTGCCACCTGTCTCGCGCGAACGAGCAGGATCAACGCGGTAGAAGCGCTCAAAGATTCGTTCAAGATCGGTTTCAGGGATTCCAATTCCCTGGTCTGCAACAGAGATTGTGACGATATCGTCTTGCAAGCTGGTGGAGACGGATACATTGGTATTGGGTGGCGAGTAGTTGATGGCATTTTCAATGAGATTATTCATAGCCATCAGAAGTTGATCACGATCGCCAAAAACAGTTACTGCGACATCATCTGAAACTGTAATTCCAATCTTACGAGCAGCTGATGTGGTTTGGCATTGGTCTACCGCCTCGGCAATCAAATCATTGAGCAAGAGTGGCTCTGCCATCTGCAATGGGTCGGAATCCTGAAGACGGGAGAGATTGATAATCTCTTGTACGAGACCAGTTAAACGCTTGGCCTCTTGCTGCATCCGCGATGCAAATTTTTCGACTGCAGCAGGTTCGTCCTTCGCGGAGAGAACCGCCTCACTTAAGAGTGAAAGTGCACCGATTGGAGTCTTAAGTTCGTGGGAGATATTTGCAACAAAGTCACGACGAACTTCGTGTACTCGATCTGCTTCACTCTCATCGCTCAGTAGTACCAATATCTGCAAATCTTTCTCGAGCGAAATTACTTTTACGGTCAGTTCGCGCACACCTTCGCCGATTGGCCCACGGGGAACTTCAATTTTTCCACTCTGCGTGGTTCCGGTACGACGAACAACGCGAATGATGGCGAGAAGTTCTGGGCTCAGTATGCGCCCATCTTTTATGACATTGAGTTGTTCTACTCCAGGAGATGTGAAGAGTGGGATATCGCCTGGGGCTAACAACAAAACATCTTGATCTAATTGCTCAAGGACATCGAATAAAATGGAGGGGGCTTCGCGACGGGGTGATTCCTCAGTTCGACGAAGCCACATGTTGTAAGAGTAATGGCAGAAAACGCCTGTTTACCGTGCGTTCATACCGATGATTTCCATTATTCACCGAACCCCCCTATTTTTGGCCCATGGCACTTATCCGCTCGGTCTTCCAAGAAGAGCTCGATGGCGTTTCCCAATCACTCGTTGATCTAGCGAGCATGGTTACCGAGTCGATGAAGAAGGCAACTGCGGCCCTACTTGATGCCGAACTCCGCCTTGCCGAAGATGTGATCTCTGCAGATGAAAAAATTGATAACTACCAGCACGATCTCGATAGCCGCATCATCGACATTATTGCCCGCCAACAACCGGTTGCATCAGATCTTCGTGCGCTGATTACTGCACTTCGCATGAGTGCAGATTTAGAACGTATGGGCGATCTCGCACATCACGTTGCAAAGATCGCACGTCTTCGCCACCCAGACTCTGCGGTACCTCAGGAACTACATGACATTGTTCGCCACTTGGGTGATGCGGCAACAAAGATTTCCGAAAAGGTCGGCACCGTTATTGAGACCCGCAACACCGTTATGGCTCTCGAGCTCGAAAAAGATGACGACGTTATTGATACCTTGCACCGCGAATTAATCGGCAAGTTAACCGATGGTTCTTGGGATAAGGGCGTCGCATCTGCAATCGATATCACACTGCTTGGCCGTTACTACGAACGCTTTGCAGATCACGCAGTCTCTGTCTCGCGTCGCGTCTACTTCTTAGTCACCGGACAATTCGCTCCCCTTTAATCTTTCACAATTCTCGTAGCTGAAGTAGAGTCGTCGCTATGACATACACACCCTCACCTGCAGATAAGTTCACCTTCGGTCTCTGGACAGTCGGTTGGCAAGCGCGCGATCCATTCGGAGATCCAACACGTGAAGCGCTAGATCCAGTTCGCTCAGTCAATGAACTCGCTGCACGCGGTGCATATGGTGTCACATTCCACGATGACGATCTCTTCCCATTTGGTTCAGATGATTCAACTCGCCAGGGACATATCGATCGCTTTAAGAAGGCGCTCGATGAGACCGGAATGAAAGTTCCGATGGCAACAACAAACCTCTTTAGCCATCCAGTATTTAAAGATGGCGCACTCACCAGCAATGATCGCGATATTCGCCGCTTTGCGATTCGCAAGGTCATGCGCAATATCGATTTAGCTGTTGATCTCGGCGCAAAGATCTATGTCTGCTGGGGCGGTCGCGAAGGCGCTGAATCTGAGAGCTCAAAGGATGCTTATGTAGCGCTGCAGCGTTATGCAGAAGGATTTAACATCCTTGGCCAGTACGTCATCGATAAGGGCTATGACATTAAGTTTGCGATTGAACCTAAGCCAAATGAACCTCGCGGCGATATCTTCTTGCCGACAATCGGCCACGCACTTGGATTTATCGAGATGCTCGATCACCCAGAGATGGTTGGTCTCAATCCAGAAGTCGGCCACGAACAGATGGCTAACCTCAACTTTGTTCACGGAATCGCACAAGCGCTATGGCAGAAGAAGTTATTCCATATCGATCTCAATGGTCAGCGCGGTCCAAAGTATGACCAGGACTTTGTCTTTGGCCATGGCGATGTGAAGAGTGCCTTCTTCTTAGTAGATCTCCTTGAACGTTACGGATATTCAGGGCCAAAGCACTTCGACTACAAGCCAGTGCGCACTGATGGTGATTCAGGTGTCTGGGCATCAGCAACATCGAATATGCGTATGTACTTGGTTCTCAAGGAGCGCGCTGAAGCATTCCGTAAGGATCCTCGCGTCATCGCTGCTATGAAGGAATCAAATATTCCTGGACTTTCAGAGCCAACACTTGCAGCCGGTGAGACATGGAAGGATCTTGCAAAGGATTCATTCGATGCCGAAGCTGCCGGAAAGCGCGGTTATGGATACGAAATTCTCGACCAACTCGCTATGGAGCATTTGATGGGCGTAACTGCCTAATCATCATTAGACTCTCGATATGCGTTTGGGAGTCCTCGATGTTGGTTCAAACACCATACATCTTCAGGTAGTTGATGCACACCTTGGTGCGCCACCAATTCCTAACTCTTCCCACAAATCAATCATCAAACTTACTGAGTATCTTGATGAATCCGGTGCAATCACTCCGCTTGGAATAGATCGCATCACTGCATCAATCTCCAGCAATATGAAGGATGCAGCGCACCTTAATATCGATGAGCAGCTCTCCTTTGCCACATCTGCAATCCGCGAAGCGGTCAATGCTGATGCAGTTATTGCACATGTTAATCAGAAGTGCGGAATCGATCTGCAAGTATTGAGCGGCGACGAAGAAGCACGATTTACATTCTTAGCTGCACGCAGATGGCTCGGATGGTCTGCAGGTGACCTCTTAGTTCTCGATATCGGTGGTGGTTCGCTTGAAATCGCGCGTGGACCTGATGAAGATCCGCTCTTTAAAACCTCGCTGCAGCTCGGTGCTGGGCGCCTGACTCGTAAATTTTTAAAGGGAGATCCCTTTACCTCTAAATCTTTGAAGGCTCTAGAAGAACATTTAGAAGAGGCAATTTCTCCACTTGCACAGTCACTATCGACCTTTGAAAAAGATAACGCTGCCGGCACCAGCAAAACATTTAGAACTCTTGCAAAAATATCTCAGAATATGTTTCCGAAGTTAGGACAGCATTTAACTCTTGAAGCGCTGGAAGATATGGTGCCAAAGTTACAGGCGCTCGATATCGAAGGTCGCCATGCCCTTCCTGCAGTATCGGCAGAGCGAGCTCCACAAATCGTTGCTGGCTCCATGGTTGCCCGTCAATTAATGCGCACACTTGAGTTAAAAGAGATTCGTATCTGCCCTTGGGCGCTACGTGAAGGAATTGTTCTGCATAGATTGGACTGGATCGAGCGTTAGTGTGAAATGCTCAAGTAATCCAAGCCAACGATTTCACCTTTAACGCGGTGCACAATCCAGGCATCTCCCGGCTCTAGCTTTATTAAATCCTTATTTTTCAACTTGGTATTGAGAATTCCACGCAGCATCGTTGGAATCACTGGGTTGTGGCTGCAAATCAAAATGTTCTTCTCATCTTGCTTAAGAGCGTTGGCAAAGGCCACAGCGCGCATGGGGTCTGCTTCGAAGGTCTCTTCATTCAAACTAGGAACTGAAGTAATCGATAGACCGCGAGCATGTGCCAGAGGAGTCACTGTCTGAACACAGCGTGTGTAGTCAGAGGTGTAGACCTCATCGATGGCAAAAGGCTCGAGATGTTTGATAAGTAGTTGTGCCTGATCGAAGCCAACTTCGTTCAGGGTGCGTTGTGAATCTGGTTCATCCCAATCTCCGCGCTCGAGCGCCTTGGTGTGGCGAAGAATGATCA
>JBAXLF010000013.1:0-25272 GCA_037134955.1 Actinomycetota bacterium
GGACCAGGTATGCGCGAGATGTTGATGATCACTGGCGCAATCAAGGGCGCAGGACTTGGAAAGACAACTCTTCTTCTCACCGATGGCCGATTCTCTGGTGGATCAACTGGCCTCTGTGTCGGACATGTTGCACCGGAAGCGGTCGACGGGGGACCGATTGCATTTATTAAAGATGGCGATATCGTCCGCATCGATATTCCAAACCGCACTCTCGATTTATTGGTAGATCCTGCAGAACTCGAATCCCGCAAAGTTGGCTGGAAGCCGCTGCCTCATAAATACAGCCGTGGAGTTCTTCACAAGTATTCGAAGCTTGTGGGATCGGCTTCTAAGGGCGCGGTCTGCGACTAACCGTTTCAATTATTGAGACGTTCATCTCATCTCTTGACTCGCACCCCAGCGACGATGGAGAATAGCGCCATGCAATCGACACAGACTTCAGCAGTTTCAGTGGTGGTGATTCGATAGCGCGTGCCTTCATGTCACGCGCGCCCTCAGATATCTGAGGGTTTTTTCATTTAACAACGGTTCACGAAATACACAAGAGATCGATAGAGAAAGGAGCAAGAAGATGGCGAAACACGTTCACACACCGAACGGCACAGAAATGACAGGAGCTACTTCATTGGTGAAGAGCCTTGAAGCAGCAGGCGTCGATGTGATGTTTGGACTTCCTGGTGGCGCAATTCTTCCTGCTTACGATCCGATCTATGACTCAACTATTCGCCACATCTTGGTTCGCCACGAACAAGGCGCAGGACATGCCGCAACTGGTTATGCGCAAGTAACAGGTCGCGCCGGAGTCTGTATCGCGACATCTGGCCCTGGAGCTACAAACCTTGTTACACCTTTGATGGATGCGGCAATGGATTCAGTTCCACTCGTTGCAATTACAGGTCAAGTTCCATCTGCTGCAATCGGAACAGACGCGTTCCAAGAGGCCGATATCCGCGGAATCACCATGCCATTTACTAAGCACAATTACCTTGTCACCGATCCTGCCGAAATACCTGGCGTAATCGCTGAGGCATTCCATATTGCAACAACTGGACGACCTGGTCCAGTTCTAGTCGATATCGCTAAAGATGCGCTGCAGAAGATGACAACATTTAATTGGCCAACCTCAATCAAACTTGCAGGTTACAACCCCAAGACAACTCCTGATGCACAGGCGATCACCGATGCTGCAGCTCTTATTGCGCAATCATCGAAGCCGGTCTTCTATGTTGGCGGCGGCGTCATCAAGGCAAATGCACATGCTGAACTTTGTCAGCTTGTTGAACTTCTAGGTGGGCCAGTTGTCACAACGTTGATGGCACGTGGTGCCTTCCCAGATTCACATCCACTACATATGGGTATGCCAGGGATGCACGGAACTGTTGCTGCTGTAACTGCGCTGCAAAAGGCTGATCTACTTATTACTTTAGGTGCACGTTTCGATGATCGTGTGACAGGCAAGCTCTCTACCTTTGCACCCAATGCCAAGATTCTTCACGCAGATATCGACCCTGCTGAAATCGGCAAGAACCGCCATGCCGATGTTGCAGTTGTGGGCGATGTGAAAGAGACAATCACCGCACTTATTCCTGCACTCAAGGCAGCGCTAGCTAAGAACAAGCCGGATTTAACTGCCTGGTTGCGCCAGATGAATTCACTGAAATCAACATACCCGTTGGGCTTTGATATTCCTGAAGATGGTTCACTTTCGCCGCAATTAGTTATCCAACGCCTTGGACAAATCTCGGGCACAGATACCATCTTTACTGCCGGTGTTGGTCAACATCAGATGTGGGCTTCACAATTTATTTCATACGAACATCCACGTACATGGCTCAACTCAGGTGGAGCAGGCACGATGGGTTACGGCGTACCTGCTGCAATGGGCGCAAAGGTTGGCGCACCAGATACAACAGTGTGGGCGATTGATGGAGATGGATGTTTCCAGATGACTAACCAAGAGCTTGTTACCTGCGCACTTAACAATATTCCAATCAAGGTTGCGATTATCAATAACGAATCTCTCGGCATGGTTCGTCAATGGCAGACTTTGTTCTACGACAGCCGTTACTCAAATACATCGCTTGAATCAAAGCGCGTACCCAACTTCCCACTTCTTGCAGAAGCGATGGGATGTGTGGGTCTTTCATGCGATCGCCCGGAAGATCTCGATAAGACTATTGAGAAAGCGATGTCTATCAATGATCAACCAGTTGTCGTTGACTTCCGCGTTCATCGCGATGCCATGGTCTGGCCGATGGTTGCTGCTGGAACTTCTAACGATGAAATCATGATCGCTCGCGCTACTGCGCCCGACTGGGATTCACAGGAGCTCTAATGACTACTAATCGCCGTCAACACACTCTGGAAGTTCTCGTTGAAAATGAACCAGGCGTTCTAGCCCGCGTCTCTGGCCTCTTTTCACGTCGCGCCTTCAATATTGAAACTCTCAATGTTGGACCAACTGAAGATTCATCAATTTCCAAGATGATTATTGGAGTAGCTGTTGAAGGCCACTCTCTCGAGCAAGTAATTGCTCAGCTCGACAAGCTGATCAGCGTTATCTCCATCAAAGATGTAACGCCAGCAGCCAAAGAAGTTCACGACACTCAACCTGACTATCAAAACTAAGCAAGAAACTACAAAAGGAGAAACACTGTGGCAACGATGTATCACGAAGAGGATGCAGATCTATCCATCATCCAGGGTCGCAAGGTCGCGATCATCGGTTACGGCTCACAGGGCCATGCACATGCGCTTAACCTCCGCGACTCAGGCGTTGATGTTCGCGTCGGTCTTAAGGAAGGTTCACCATCACGTGCAAAGGCAGAGGCAGAGGGACTTCGCGTCACTTCAGTTGCAGAAGCTGTAAAGGAAGCGAACGTCATCATGATCTTGGCTCCTGATCACTTGCAGCGCCACATCTATGCAGAATCAATCTTGCCTAACCTAGAAAAGGGCGATGCACTCTTCTTCGGCCACGGTTTCAATATCCGCTTCGGTTATATCAAGCCATCAGCTGAAGTTGATGTATGTATGGTCGCGCCAAAGGGTCCAGGACACTTAGTGCGTCGTGAATACGCAGCAGGTCGTGGAGTTCCAGTGATCGTTGCAGTTGAACAAGATGCAACAGGCAACGCTTGGGCGCTCACACTTTCATATGCAAAGGCAATTGGCGGACTTCGCGCAGGCGGAATCCTAACAACATTTACAGAAGAGACAGAGACTGACTTGTTCGGTGAGCAGTCAGTACTGTGTGGTGGCGCATCTCAGCTCGTTATGTACGGCTTCGAAACTTTGGTGGAAGCTGGATACCAGCCAGAAGTTGCCTACTTTGAGTGTTTGCACGAACTTAAGCTCATCGTTGATTTGATGTACGAAGGCGGAATCGCAAAGCAGCGTTGGTCAGTCTCTGACACCGCCGAATTCGGTGACTATGTATCAGGTCCTCGCGTTATCGACCCACACGTTAAAGAGAATATGAAGGCAGTTCTTGCTGATATTCAATCTGGTGCATTTGCAAAGCGTTTCGTCGATGATCTCGAGAGCGGTGCAAAGGAATTCACTGCACTTCGCGCAAAGGGAGAATCACACCCAATCGAGACCGTTGGTCGCGAACTTCGCAAGATGTTTAGCTGGATGAAGAACACCAATAAGGATGATTACAAAGAGGGAAGTGCCGCGCGTGGCTAAACCCGTTGTTCTGATTGCTGAAGAACTCAGCGCTGCAACCCTGGATGCTCTTGGACCTGACTTTGAAGTTCGCAACTGTGACGGTGCAAACCGTGCAGAACTTCTAGCAGCTCTTGGCGCAGGTGTTGACGCTGTTCTTATCCGTTCTGCAACCAAGATGGATGCTGAAGCGATTGCCGCAGCAAAGGGCCTCAAGGTCATTGCTCGTGCAGGTGTAGGTCTTGATAACGTTGATATTCCAGCTGCAACTGCAGCGGGCGTCATGGTTGTTAATGCACCGACATCAAATATTGTTTCTGCAGCAGAACTTGCAATCTCATTACTTCTTGCATCAGCTCGTTTTATCTCACCAGCTCACGCTGCCCTTAAGGCAGGGAAGTGGGCGCGCTCTAAGTACACAGGAGCTGAACTCTTCGAGAAGACTCTCGGCATTGTTGGCTTCGGTCGCATTGGTCAATTGGTTGCGCATCGCATGCAGGCATTTGGAATGAACGTCGTTGCATACGATCCATATCTACAGCCTGCAAAGGCTGCACAACTTGGCGTTGAACTTGTAGGGCTCGATGATCTCTTGAAGCGCTCAGACTTCATCACCATTCACCTGCCAAAGACAAAAGAGACTGCCAATCTCATTGGCGTTGAAGCTTTGAAGAAAGTTAAGAAAGAAGTTCGCATTATCAACGCCGCACGCGGTGGAGTACTTGATGAAGCAGCCCTCTATGACGCAATCGTTGAAGGTCGCGTCGCAGGTGCAGGACTCGATGTCTATGTCACTGAACCATGCACGGATTCACCTCTGTTCCAGCTCGATCAAGTTGTTGCAACACCTCACCTGGGCGCATCAACTGATGAAGCACAGGAGCGCGCCGGTATCGCTGTTGCAGTATCAGTTCGCAAAGCGCTAGCTGGTGAATTGGTACCGGATGCGGTCAACGTTAAGGGTGGAGCAATCCATGACGAGATCCGTCCATCACTTCCACTTGTCGAAAAGATGGCACAGATTGCAACTGCACTTGCTGGCGAGACTCCAGTTTCAATGGATATCACTGTGAAGGGTGATATCTCAGGACATGACTCATCAGTTCTTGCAATCAGCGCGCTCAAGGGCGCACTTGTTGCATCAGGTTGTGAAGACGTTACCTATGTCAATGCCCCAGGACTTGCTACCGAACGCGGAGTCACTTCAGCGGTGACGACAACTCCCGATAGCCCTGAATACCGCAGCATGATTTCTCTCCATGCCGCACTTTCAAACGGTAAATCAATCAAAGTTGATGGAACGTTGATGGGTATCCGTAAAGTTGAGAAAATCATCGCTATCGATAATTTCGATCTTGATCTGCCACCAACAGATAACCTCTTGTTCTTGCGCTATGCAGATAAGCCAGGTGTTGTCGGTGCAGTTGGAAATGCACTCGGTACTTCAAAGATCAATATCGCTGGAATGCAGGTTTCACGCGAATCTGCTGGCGGAACTGCTCTCATGGCAATCACCGTTGACTCACCTGTCTCAGATGCAGTCGCTGATGCAGTCAAGAAGGAAACTGGTGCAGATCTCGTACGTTCAGTGACTTTGGTGAACTAATGTCACGCACTATTAATCTGGCAGTTATTCCCGGTGACGGTATCGGTACCGAAGTTGTTGGCGAAGGTCTCAAGGTTCTCGATGTTGTTGCCGCTAAATACGGCGTGACATTTAATAAGACCCACTACGACTTAGGCGCTGGCTATTGGCACCGCACAGGCGAAGTTCTTCCAGATTCAGTTCTGGCAGAGCTTGCCAAATCTGATGTCATCTTGCTCGGTGCAGTGGGGGACCCAACAGTTCCTAGCGGCGTTCTCGAGCGCGGATTATTGCTCAAGCTTCGCTTCGCCTTTGATCACTACATCAACCTTCGCCCAGCGAAGTTGATGCCTGGTGTCACAGGTCCACTTGCAACAAAGGCGCCTATCGATTTCGTGGTTGTTCGCGAAGGAACCGAAGGGCCATATGTTGGTGCAGGCGGCGTACTTGCTGAAGGAACCGATGCAGAGATTGCAACGGAGGAATCACTCAACACCCGCCGTGGCGCTGAGCGAGTTATCCGTGATGCCTTTGCACGTGCATCTGCGCGCGATCGCAAGAAGCTCACACTTGTACATAAGAACAATGTTCTTACTCGTGCCGGTGGACTCTGGACTCGCACCTTTAACGAAGTTGCAAAAGAGTTCCCAGGTATTACAACTGATTACTTGCACGTTGATGCAGCATCTATGTTCTTCGTCACCAACCCAGAGCGCTTCGATGTCGTTGTCACAGATAATCTCTTCGGAGATATCTTGACTGATATCGCTGCTGCCATCTGCGGTGGCATCGGCCTTGCAGCTTCGGGCAATATCAACCCCACAGGTAAGTTCCCATCAATGTTTGAACCGGTACATGGTTCAGCTCCCGATATCGCAGGCAAGAATCTTGCTGACCCAACTGCCACAGTGATGTCTGTTGCGATGATGTTGGATCACTTAGGACTTACCGATGCCGCACGCGATGTTGAGAAAGCTGTTGCTACAGACTTGCTTTCACGCGGAGATAAAAAGCGTGGCACCACCGAAATCGGTTCAGCGTTAGCAGAATTGGTGAAGTAAATGAAGATCACTCTCAATCCACATGCAGTTCCAACAGCCGAGCGCGATGAAAAGGTCGCGAACTGTGGTTTCGGAAAGTATTACACCGACCATATGGTCGTCTGCGAGTGGACTGAAGGAGGAGGCTGGGAAGAGCCAGAGTTAAAGCCATATGGCCCAATCTCACTCGATCCTGCAACTGCAGTTTTTCATTACGGCCAAGAAATCTTCGAAGGTATGAAGGCTTATCGCCAACCAGATGGTGGCATCTCACTCTTTCGCCCTGAAGCAAATGCCGGACGGTTTGCACGGTCTGCCGCACGTTTAGCGCTTCCGGAAATGCCAGAAGAGTTATTCCTCGAAACAATCCATGCACTTGTAAAGCAAGATGCAGGTTGGACTCCAGGAAAGATTGGCGAAGCGCTCTACATTCGTCCATTCATGATTGCCACCGAAGTTGGATTAGGTGTGCGTCCAACAAATAAAGCAACGTACCTACTTATCGCAACTCCTGCAGGAGCGTACTTTGATCCATCGAAGGCTGTCTCAGTCTGGATCTCAACTGAATATGTACGTGCAGCCCCAGGCGGAACAGGGGAAGCAAAGTGCGGTGGAAATTACGCAGCATCTCTCGTTGCACAGAAAGCTGCTGCCAAAGAAGGTTGCGATCAAGTTGTCTGGATCGATGCAGTAGAACGTAAATGGATTGAAGAGATGGGCGGCATGAACCTTTACTTTGTTAAAGGTAAGGGTGCAGATGCAACTGTTATTACTCCGAAGTTAACCGGCACTCTACTTCCAGGAATCACACGTGATTCAATCTTGTCTGTCGCAAAAGATTTAGGCTACAAAACTGAAGAGGTCATGCTCTCTGTCGATGACTGGCGCGACGGCGTATCCTCAGGTGAAATCTCTGAAATCTTTGCTTGTGGAACTGCCGCCGTTGTCTCACCTGTAGGACAGGCGAAATCTGCGATGGGCACTTGGGTCACAGGCGATGGTCAGCCAGGCCCAATCACGATGCAGATCCGTAACCACCTGTTGGCAATCCAACATGGCACAACAGAGGATAAGCATCACTGGATGAAGAAGGTCGCGCTCTAATGTTCGACAATAATTCCTTCGATAAGGAGTCGATGCATATCTATGACACCACTCTTCGTGATGGCGCACAGCAAGAGGGTCTCAACCTTTCAGTTCATGACAAACTCACGATTGCTCGCCACCTTGATGATCTAGGCGTTGGCTTTATCGAAGGTGGTTGGCCAGGAGCAAACCCTAAGGACACTGAATTCTTCGCACTTGCTAAGAAAGAGCTCAAGCTCAAGAACGCAACCTTTGTCGCATTCGGTGCTACTCGTCGCCCTAATGTAAAAGCCGCTGATGATGTACTTCTTGGCGCTCTTCGCGATTCAGGTGCACCTGCTGTAACTCTCGTTGCCAAGTCTTATGACCGCCACGTCGATCTTGCTCTCAAAACAACTCTTGATGAGAACCTCGCGATGATCCGCGACTCGATTACTCACTTACGCCAAGAAGGCCAGCGCGTATTTCTTGATGCCGAGCACTTCTTCGATGGCTACCGTGCCAATCGCGCATATGCACTAGAGGTCATTCGCGTTGCCATGGAAGCAGGTGCAGATGTTGCCGCGCTCTGCGATACCAACGGTGGCATGTTGCCTGATGAAATTGCCGATGTTGTTAATGAAGTATTAGGTGCAACATCTGCCCGTCTTGGTATCCACTGCCACAATGACACAGGGTGTGCAGTTGCCAACTCAATGGCTGCGGTTGCTGCCGGCGTAACTCATGTGCAAGGGACTTTGAACGGGTATGGCGAACGTACAGGTAATGCTGATTTAGTTACCATCATCGCCAACTTGGAGTTAAAGAAGAAGAAGGAAGTTCTTCCGCAGAACGCACTTCGCGAAGCTTTCCGTATCTCTCACGCCGTCGCCGAGGTGACCAATATTTCCCCATCACCTCGCCAGCCATATACCGGCGTTTCAGCATTTGCTCACAAGGCAGGTTTGCACGCATCTGCTATCAAGGTTGACCCAGCTCTCTATCAACATGAAGATCCTGAATCTGTCGGAAACGATATGCGCATGCTTGTCTCCGATATGGCAGGACGTGCATCTATCGAACTTAAATCGATGGAACTCGGCGTTGACCTCAAAGGTGACCGCGAACTCATCGGTCGCGTTGTTGAACGAGTCAAAGAGATGGAATCTCGCGGATTTACCTTCGAGGCAGCAGATGCATCGTTCGAACTTCTCTTACGTGAAGAAGCAACCGGTAAGCGCCCATCGTTCTTCACCATCGATCATTGGCTCACAACTACTGAGCGCGATACACATAACTCCATCATTACTAAAGCTGAAGTGACCGTTACTGCGCAAGGTAAAGAGATCACATGTTCAGGAGCCGGAAATGGTCCGGTCAACGCATTTGATAATGCACTGCGTGATGGACTTAATCAGCTCTATCCAGAACTTGCAGCTCTTGAACTGACTGACTACAAAGTTCGTATCCTGGAAGGACGACTTGGAACCGGTGCAGTCACTCGCGTTCTCGTTGAAACATCAGATGGCAAAGGTGAATGGAACACTGTCGGTGTTCACGAGAACGTGATCGCGGCATCTGCGATGGCGCTCGAAGATGCGCTCACCTTCGGATTGCTTCGACAGGGTCGTAAGCCTTTATAGGTAAACCCAGTTAACAAGTGATGTGGGAGATATTCTTTACCCATGTCATCGTTAGTAGAGATAGAAGCGGAGTACACCCGCTATCTCGAAAAGGAACGCAATCTCTCTGAACATACAGTTCGTGCCTATCTCGGGGATCTCGAGAGTTTTCTCAGCCACTTGCAGATGCAGAAAGTTGATGATGTCTCATCGCTCACGATCGCACACATTCGTTCATGGCTAGCCAATCAGCAGGTAAAAGGGGGAGCGCGCACAACACTTTCGCGCAGAGCTGTCTCGATTCGACTCTTTACCAAGTGGGCAACGAAGAAGGGGTATCTTGCAAAAGATATAGGTGCGACTTTGGCAACTCCCAAAGGCCATCGAACTCTGCCGGAAGTCTTATCAATCAGTGATGCATCGACAGCTATGGATTCACTGGCTACTCGTGTTGCCGAAGAAGAGACGCCGCTTTCAAAACGCGACTGCGCGATTCTGGAAGTTTTATATGCATCAGGTGCTCGAGTCTCAGAACTCTGCGGCCTTGATCTTGATGATGTCGATTACAACCGCAACACAATTCGCGTTTTAGGTAAGGGAAATAAAGAACGTACGATTCCTTTAGGTGGGCCGGCAATCAAGGCGCTCAATGATTGGATTAAGAATGGGCGACCAACGGTTGCTACAGATAAATCTGCTCGCGCAGTCTTCTTAGGTTCTCGTGGTGGTCGGATTGATCAACGCACTGTGCGCACCGTTGTCTATGAAGCGCTCTCTGCGCTAGAAGGAGTTGAGCGAATGGGGCCACATGGTCTGCGTCACTCAGCGGCAACTCATCTGCTTGAAGGGGGAGCCGACCTTCGTACAGTTCAAGAAATCTTGGGCCATGCATCCCTTGCAACAACTCAGATCTATACCCATGTATCAACTGAAAGATTGCAGAAAGCCTTTAAACAGGCCCATCCTCGGGCTTAACTAAAGGAATTGGGGTGGATTTTGCACCCCTTGGCGGCAGGTAAGATTTGCCCTGCATCAATCGCGAGATTGATGACATCTCAGTACCTATGTATGAACTGAAACTTCGGGGAATACAAGCCACTTCGGTCCGCTCTTAATTTATTCAATGGCTCTGCCATCTGAATCATTTAAATTGCGGTCGGCGTTGTAGGTACGACGGTCTAAGTAAATTGCTTAGACATTAACCGAGCAGGTTTTTTAGTGCTGCGCACAAAAAACCTAAGAAGGAGCGTGCCGTCATGGCAGTTGTAACAATGCGCGAACTCCTCGACAGCGGAGTCCACTTCGGACACCAGACTCGTCGTTGGAATCCAAAGATGAAGCGTTTTATCTTCACAGAACGCAATGGCATCTACATCATCGACATCCAGCAATCACTCGCACTTATCGACTCTGCCTATGCATTCGTTAAGGAGACTGTTGCTAAGGGTGGCCACGTCCTATTCGTAGGAACAAAGAAGCAGGCTCATAAGCCAATCATCGATCAAGCAGCTCGCGTTGGCATGCCAACAGTTACAGAGCGCTGGTTAGGTGGAATGCTCACAAACTTCCCAACTGTCTATAAGCGTATTCAGCGCCTCAAAGAGCTCGAAGCTCTTGAATCAGCAAATGATCTTCTGCTTACAAAGAAGGAACTTCTTGTTCTTCGCCGTGAGCGCGAAAAGCTTTTCAAAAACCTCGACGGTATTCGTCACATGACCAAGTTGCCTTCAGCAATCTGGGTTGTCGACACAAAGAAGGAACACCTGGCAGTTCAGGAAGCTAAGAAGCTTGGTATTCCTGTCATCGCAATCCTCGATACAAACTGTGATCCAGATGAAGTTGATTTCAAGATTCCTGGTAACGACGATGCAATTCGCTCAATTGAGCTACTTACACGCGTCATCACCGATGCAATTGCAGAAGGCCTTAAGGCACGTTCTGCTGCTGCACCAACTCCAGTTGCTGCTGAGGTAGCTGCTACAGAGGCACTTGAAAAAGAAATTCTCGAAGCTTCAGCACCATCTACCGACGCAGCAGTGGAGGCATAAGTAAATTGGCTAACTATTCAGCAGATGATGTAAAGCGCCTTCGCGAAGCAACTGCAGCAGGAATGCTCGATTGCAAGAAGGCACTTGATGAAGCAGATGGTGATTATGACAAGGCTGTCGAAATCATTCGTGTAAAGGGACTTAAGGGCGTTACAAAGCGCGAAGGTCGCTTAACTTCCAATGGTTTGATCGTTGCAAAGGTTTCAGGTGACCTCGGTGTCATGCTCGAACTTAACTGCGAGACAGACTTCGTTGCAAAGGGCGAGCGTTTTATAGCACTCGGCGATGAGCTCGTAGATCACTTGCTCTCATCAAAGTCAGCAGATGTTGCTGCCTTTCTTTCATCAACCATGGCAAACGGCAAAACCGTTCAAGCTGCAATCGATGAGGGAAATGCAACACTTGGCGAGAAGATTGAAATCCGTAACGTCGCAGTAATCGAAGGCCCAGTTGGTCTCTACCTACACAAGACAAGCCCAGATTTGCCACCACAGGTTGGCGTCTTGGTATCTCTTGCTTCGGCGGCAGCTGAAGTTGGTAAAGATGTTGCACAGCACATCGCAGCATTCGCACCACGCTTTGTTAATCGCGAAGATGTTCCAGCAGATCTCATCGAGACCGAGCGTCGTCTTGCAGAAGAGACAGCTCGCGCCGAAGGAAAGCCAGAAGCATCTCTGTCAAAGATTATCGAAGGTCGCGTCACCGGTTTTGTGAAGGAAGTTTCACTAATCGAGCAGGCTTTCGCTAAGGATGCAAAGAAGACTGTGAAGCAGATTCTCGATGAGGCAGGAACGGCTGTTAAGTCATTCCATCGCTTCCGCGTGGGTCAATAAGCTTCTCTATAGAGGGTAATAGACTCCAGAAGAGTAAGAACTTTAGATAAGCGAAGGGAGCACCAATGCCAGGTACACGAGGTACGTATCAGCGGGTGCTCCTTAAGCTTTCTGGAGAAGTTTTTGGCGGCAATAAGGGCATCGGTGTTGATCCTGATGTCTTGGCAGATGTTGCAAAGCAGATTGCTGATGTAGTTCGCAGCGGAACTCAGATCGCAATTGTTGTGGGTGGCGGTAACTTCTTCCGCGGCGCCGAACTTTCTGAACGTGGCATGGAGCGCTCACGCGCTGACTACATGGGAATGCTCGGAACAGTCATGAACTGTTTAGCGCTGCAAGATTTTCTTGAGAAAGAGGGCGTTGATACTCGCGTCCAGACCGCAATTGCGATGGGCCAAGTTGCCGAGCCTTATGTTCCACGTCGTGCAATTCGCCACCTAGAAAAAGGTCGCGTAGTGATCTTCGGAGCTGGCGCTGGAATGCCATTCTTTACAACCGATACCGTCGCAGCACAGCGCGCACTTGAAATCGGTGCAGGAGCACTCTTGCTCGCAAAATCTGGAGTCGATGGTGTCTACAACGCTGATCCACGCAAAGATAAAAGCGCAACGAAATTCGACACTATTTCTTATGATGAAGTTCTGCAGAAATCATTGGCAGTTGCAGATGCCGCAGCATTTAGCCTTTGTCGTGAAAACCACCTGCCTATCGTGGTCTTCGACTTAATGACAAATGGAAATATTGGTCGCGCTGTACGCGGCGAAAAGATTGGAACTCTCGTTTCTTAAACGGGAGTAAATAGAGGAGCAAAAAATGGCAGATGTAACAAGTGCACTCGCAGATGCAGCCGACAAGATGAATAAGGCTGTTGAAGTTGCCAAAGATGATTTCGGTGCAATTCGCACCGGCCGTGCTCACCCTGCCATGTTTAACAAGATTATGGTCGATTACTACGGCACCTGGACCGCTCTTTCGCAGCTAGCCTCAATTCAGATTCCTGAATCTCGTATGGCGGTTGTCTCTCCCTTCGATAAAGGTGCGATGACATCTATCGAGAAAGCGATTCGCGAGTCAGATCTCGGAGTAAATCCAGCAACAGATGGAGCAATCATCCGCGTCAATTTCCCGCAACTGACAGAAGAGCGCCGCAAGGATTACATCAAGGTAGCTAAGACCAAGGCGGAAGATTCAAAGATTTCGATGCGCAATATTCGTCGCACTGCGAAAGAACTCATGGAAAAGCTCGAGAAGGATGGCGAGATTGGTAAAGATGATCTCAGCCGTGGTGAGAAAGAGCTCGAGAAAATCACCGCAGATCATGTGGCAAAGATTGATGAACTTTTAAAGCACAAGGAGGCAGAGCTCCTCGAAGTCTAAAGACTTCACCTTGGGGGTTCCCTTACTGTGTCAGATATACATTCGATCAACGAGGCGATTAATAAGCGCGCGGGTCGCAAACTACTTCCTTCAATAGCGGTCAGTATTTTTCTAATTCTGCTCGTCTGGTTCTCGCTTGCGACATATCGCATTATCTTTGCAGGTCTAGTTACTCTCGCAGTTGTTCTAGGAATCCGCGAACTCAATCGCGCCTTCGAAATAGTCGATATCCATATTCCATTGTGGTCGCTGACCTCGGCGACTATCGGACTCGGAGCTGCTTCTTGGTTCGGAGGAGTATCTGGACTTGCAGTTGCAACTGCCATTGCCTTTCCTTGTTTATTGGTGCTCTTACTTCCACGTGGCATTGAAAATTTTGTGAAGACTGCATCAGCTTCAGCGTTGGCGCTTATCTATCTGCCATTTCTTGCCGGATTCTTAATACTTCTGGCCCGTCCGCACAATGGTTTAGCTCGCGTCATGACCTTTGTAGTTCTGGTTGGCTGTAACGACACCTTCGCATATTTAACAGGTGTGCTCTTTGGAAAGCATCCGCTTGCTCCGAAAATCAGCCCTAAGAAGACGATTGAAGGATTGATTGGCTCGCTGATCTTCACAGTTCTTGGGGGAGCACTCGCATTTCACTTTATTATGAATTCGCATTGGTATCTCGGTGCTGCTGCTGGTTTGCTCACCGTATTTACTGCAACGGCCGGCGACCTCATTGAATCTGCTTTGAAGCGCGATATGGCGATTAAAGATATGGGCAATTTACTGCCGGGCCATGGCGGGATTATGGACCGCCTAGATTCTGTGCTTTTCGCAGCTCCTGCCTTGTGGCTGGCACTCGAAGTAGTGCGTCGCGCACAAGAGTCAGGGTTGTTATGACAACAGAACGCCCAGCCGAATTAAAACTTGTCTTTGACGAACCAGTACAGCGCAAGAAGGCGCCTAAACATTTAGCGGACTTTGGTCCAGCAGAGCGCAAGGAGTTTGCCAAGGAACTCGGCTTTCAACCATTTCGTGCCGCCCAAGTTGCGACACATTACTTTTCGCATCTTTCCAACGATCCAGAAGAGTGGACTGATATTCCAGCTGCAGAGCGTCAAACAATTGCCGATGCTCTGACTCCGAAATTAATTGAACTGGTTACCACACGCACAACAGATGGTGGAATGACGCGTAAAGATTTATGGAAGTTGCATGATGGTGTTCTTGTCGAATCTGTATTGATGCGTTACACAGATCGCACAACAGTCTGTATTTCATCGCAAGCTGGGTGCGGTATGAACTGTCCTTTCTGTGCAACGGGACAAGCAGGGCTCACTCGCAATCTCTCTGCTGGCGAGATCACAGATCAGATTGTTGCGGCAGCGCGAGCATGCGCCAATGGCGAGATGCCTGGTGGACCAACTCGACTTTCCAATATCGTCTTTATGGGAATGGGCGAACCGCTGGCTAATTACAACGCAGTAGTGCGCACACTTCGCAATATCACCGACCCAAATCCAGATGGATTAGGAATCTCTGCGCGTTCTGTCGTTGTATCTACCGTAGGCCTCGTTAATGGAATTGAAAAGCTGATGGATGAAGGAATTAATTGCACATTGGCGGTCTCACTTCACACACCTGATGACGAACTCCGCGACAGCCTGGTTCCTATTAATAATAGATTTAATGTTCGCGAAGTTTTGGCAGCAGCTGATGCTTATGAGAAGAAGACAGGTCGTCGCTACTCCATTGAATATGCTCTTATCCGCGATATTAATGATCAATCATGGAGGTCTGATCTCTTGGGCCGCTTACTCAAAAATCGAAATGCGCATGTCAATCTGATTCCTCTCAATCCGACCCCAGGTTCAAAGTGGACTGCATCACGTCGTGAAGATGAAGCAGAATTTGTGCGCATTCTTGAGGGCTATGGAGTTCCCGTTACTGTGCGCGACACTCGTGGCCGTGAAATTGATGGGGCATGTGGTCAGTTAGCGGCTTCCGAGAAAGAGAAGAATTAACTAGTATCACGTCTATGACATCCGTAGATCTAAAAGAAGCAGCTGCTGCATATGAAAGCGCCTCACAATATTTTCTTAATCTCGCCCGCGCGGTAACGCCAGATTTAATGGATGTGCACGCCGAGAACGAATGGTCTGCGCGTCAATGTATCCACCACATGGCAGATTCAGAAGCACAGTCATATGCACGCTTACGTCGTTTAGTCGCCGAACCTGAAGGTTCAATTATTCAAGGTTACGATGAAGCAGCATGGGCCAACGAGCCAAAGCTGGCCTACGCCGATGGCGATGTTGCGAATTCGATCGCTGTCTATGCCGCAGTGCGCGCCGCTTCGCTCGATGTTATAAAGCGCTTAACTGAAAATGATCTTGAGAAATTTGGCGAGCATACCGAAGCGGGAAAATACACAATCGCGCGCTGGCTAGAGACATACACACGACATCCATATGATCATGGCGATCAACTGGTTCGTGCGACAAAGGGACAGGCATAAATCGTGAAGAAGTTACAGAATTTCATCAATGGAAAATTTGTCGATGGTACATCAGGTGAGACAACCACACTGATTAACCCATCAACGGGTGAAGCATTCGCTACCGCGCCAAAGTCCAACGCCGCTGATATCGAAAAGGCGATGAAATCTGCCAGTGATGCTTTTCCTGGATGGCGTGACTCAACCCCATCAGAGCGTCAACGTGCCCTCCTGAAAATTGCTGATGCGATCGAATCTCGCGCAGATGAGTTTGTGAACATTGAATCTGAAAACTGCGGCAAGCCAAAGGGTCTGACTGCATCAGAGGAAGTTCCTCCGATGGTCGATCAAATCCGTTTCTTTGCAGGTGCGGCGCGCAATCTGGAGGGTAAGTCAGCTGGTGAATATATGCACGGCATGACTTCATTTATTCGCCGCGAACCTATCGGTGTCTGCGCCCAAGTAACTCCCTGGAATTATCCAATGATGATGGCTGTCTGGAAATGGGCACCTGCAATCGCTGCTGGAAATACAGTGGTGCTTAAGCCAAGTGATACAACACCCGCATCAACTCTCTTCATGGCCGGAATCATGAGCGAATTTCTTCCGGATGGAGTTATCAATGTCATTACCGGCGAACGAGAAACCGGTGCAGCGCTAGTCGATCATGCAACTCCGGCGATGGTCTCTATTACCGGATCAGTTCGCGCAGGCATGGAAGTAGCGGGCGCCGCTGCTAAATCTCTCAAACGTGTACATCTCGAATTAGGTGGCAAGGCTCCGGTTGTTGTCTTTAACGATGCTGACCTACAGGCTGCTGCTGAAGGAATCGCAATCGCGGGATACTTCAACTCCGGTCAAGATTGCACAGCAGCAACCCGCGTGCTTGTACAAGAAGGCGTCTATGACGAGATGGTGAAATTACTTGCCGACCAAGCAACGAATCACATTGGAATGGGTCTGCCCGATGAAGATGTCATCGTCGGGCCTGTAAATAACGCATCACAATTTGATCGCGTCAACGGCTTTATTGCACGTACGCCATCACATGCGCGGATTGTGGCAGGAGGACAACCAACTAATCGCCCTGGCTACTTTGTCGCCCCTACTGTGATTGCCGATCTCAAGCAGAGCGACGAACTCATCCAATCTGAGATCTTTGGCCCAGTTATCACGATTCAGAAGTTTAAAGATGAAGCAGAAGCTGTTGCGATGTCCAACGGAGTTGATTACGGCTTGGCATCATCTGTCTGGACTAAAGATCACGGCCGGGCGATGCGCATGGCTAAGGCATTTGATTTCGGGTGCGTATGGATTAATACCCATATTCCAATCGTTGCGGAAATGCCTCACGGTGGTTTTAAGCGCAGCGGATATGGAAAAGATCTCTCAGCTTATGGCTTTGAAGATTACACACGAATCAAACATGTGATGTCCAATATCAATGCATGAAATTGTTCTGCTCGGATCCACTGGTTCGATTGGCGTACAAGCGCTAGAAATTATCGAAGCTAACCCAACTCTCTTTAAGGTTGTTGCGCTCACCGCTGGCGGATCCAATACCGAGTTGCTCATCGCTCAGGCGAAGAAGTTCGGTGTTCGAGTTATCGGTGTTGCAACTCACGGCGAGGCAGTGCGCCAAGCGCTTCCCGGAGTTGAAGTCATAGATGGTGAGAATGCCTCGACCCAGATCGCTGCGATTTCATGCGATGTCGTTCTCAATGCAATTACTGGATCGATTGGCTTAGCGCCGACACTTGCTGCACTCGATGCAGGTAATCGTGTTGCACTTGCAAATAAGGAGTCACTGGTTGCCGGTGGAGATCTCGTTATTTCCCGCGCTAAGCCAGATCAATTACTTCCCGTTGATTCAGAACATTCAGCAATCTGGCAGGCGCTCATCGGTGAGAAGAAGTCAGAGATTTCCAAGTTGGTGCTTACTGCAAGCGGTGGACCATTCCGCGATCGCTCAGATTTATCGGGCGTCACTCTTGCAGAAGCGCTAGCCCATCCAACGTGGGCCATGGGTCCGGTTGTCACCATTAACTCTGCATCACTGATGAATAAAGGGCTAGAGATTATTGAAGCTCACTATCTCTTCGATATTCCGTATTCACGAATTGAAGCGGTGATCCACCCGCAATCGGTCGTGCATTCGATGGTCGAATTCGTTGATGGTTCCACAATTGCGCAAGCTTCTCCTCCGAATATGAAGGGGCCTATCTCGTTAGCTTTGCACTATCCGCAGCGCGTACCGCTGGCCACTCAACCGATTGATTGGACCCAATCTCATTCGTGGAGCTTTGCTCCGATTGATACTCAGCGTTTTCCAGCAATTTCACTAGCACGCACTTGTGGTGAATCTGGGGGAGCGCTTCCCGCAATTTTCAATGCTGCCAATGAGGTTGCAGTTCAAGCATTTATTGATAGTCAGATAACTTTCACAGGAATCATCGATATCGTCACCGCAGTCGTTGATTCGCTACGCGGATCAGCAGCGAGAAAATTGCGAGATCTCGCCGATGTCAGCGCGGCCGAGGAAGATGCACGACGTACTGCTCGCGAACTCTTGAAAAAGGTTGGTTAATGAAGTTTCTTGGAATTCTCGCCTTTGCTGTGGCTCTTCTTCTCTCGGTAATGATTCACGAATTTGGTCATTACATCACTGCCAAGCGATTTGATATGAAAGTGACCGAATTCTTCTTAGGATTTGGAAAACGCCTCTGGTCATTCCGACGCGGTGAAACTGAGTTTGGTATCAAGGCAATTCCCGCAGGGGGATATTGCCGAATCGAAGGCATGACCCCGCGTGATCAAATGCCTGCAGGTGAAGAAGCTCGAGCCTTCTTTACCGCATCTTCTCTTCGCAAATTAATTGTTCTCGGAGCAGGCTCATTTGCTCACTTTCTTATCGGCTTTATTCTCATTTTCTCAATCTTCTTTGGCGTTGGATTTAGTGCGCTCTTACCTAACGTCGCCAAAATTTCACCTAATTCTGCAGCTTCATTATCTGGATTCCAGGTTGGCGATGAGATTCTCGCCATTGATGGGGTGGCAGTAAAAGATTGGGCGAAGGATTCTCAAAAAATTGCTCAATCGCAGGGTAAGCAACTTACATTTTCCATTAAACGCGGTTCAGAGAAGATCTCGATTGCAGCTGCACCTACATATTTTGCCGCCGAAAAACGTTACAGGCTGGGCATCATCACCAAAGTTGGAGTCAAACGTGAAGGGCTGATTCAGGCCACCCAAGATGCAACCACTTCGAGCGGAGTCTTAATTCGCGAATCCGTTAAATCGCTCATCGCTCTTCCTACAAAGGTCCCACAGCTCATCCGCCAAACTTTTGGAAATGAGAAGCGTGACCCCAATGGTCTGGTAGGCATTGTGGGCGCTGCGCGCGTCTCTGGAGATGCGGTCAGTAGCGCGAAATTAAGTAATACCGAACGTTTCGGGACCTTTATCTTCTTAATTGCCAGCCTCAATATCTTTGTCGGACTCTTTAATTTGCTGCCGCTACTCCCACTCGATGGCGGACATATGGCAGTTGCAATTGCTGATGAATTCCGCGCCCTCTTTGCTCGGATCCGCGGTAAAGCCCGACCTGCTGGAATAGATGTGAATGTGCTAACACCAATAACGATGGGGGTATTTGCAGTTCTCGCGATTCTCACGGTAATTCTTCTCATCGCAGACATCTTCAATCCCGTCTCGCTCAATTTCTAGAGATAAGGCAGAATAAGGGTCATGGTTGATCTCGGAATTCCCAGCGCCCCACCACCAACGCTTCACCCGCGTCGTAAGACGCGTCAACTGCAAGTTGGTTCAGTCGGCGTAGGTTCTGATTCACCGGTAAGTGTTCAATCGATGTGCACGACTCTGACATCAGATGTCAATGCAACGCTACAACAGATTGCCGAACTCACCGCATCTGGTTGCCAGATTGTTCGCGTAGCAGTTCCATCACAGGATGATGCTGATGCACTCGCACAGATTGCTAAGAAATCTCAGATTCCAGTCATTGCTGATATTCACTTCCAACCAAAATATATCTTCGCCGCTATTGATGCTGGCTGTGCTGCGGTACGCGTCAACCCTGGAAACATTAAACAATTTGATGACAAAGTTAAGGAAGTCGCCAAGGCTGCAGGAGATGCCGGGATTCCAATTCGTATTGGCGTCAATGCTGGTTCACTTGATCCACGTCTCTTAGCTAAATATGGCAAGGCCACTCCTGAAGCGCTGGCAGAGTCTGCTCTCTGGGAAGCATCTCTCTTTGAAGAGCATGGATTTAGCAATATTAAAATTTCGGTAAAGCACCACGATCCCGTAACAATGGTCAATGCTTATCGCATCCTGGCAGCAAAGTGCGACTACCCATTACACCTTGGCGTGACAGAAGCTGGCCCAATCTTCCAAGGCACAATCAAATCTGCAACAGCATTTGGAATTCTGCTCGCAGAAGGTATTGGCGACACTATTCGCGTATCTCTCTCAGCTCCTCCTGTTGAAGAGGTAAAGGTTGGAATCTCGATCCTCGAATCACTCAATTTGCGTCAACGTAAACTTGAAATCGTTTCCTGTCCTTCATGTGGTCGCGCACAAGTAGATGTCTATACCTTGGCCGAAAAAGTGCAGGCAGGGCTACAAGGGATGACCGTTCCACTGCGCGTTGCAGTGATGGGTTGTGTCGTCAATGGTCCGGGCGAAGCTCGTGAAGCAGATCTTGGTGTTGCATCAGGAAATGGCAAAGGCCAAATCTTTGTAAAGGGACAAGTAATCAAGACAGTTCCTGAAGCGCAGATTGTCGAGACTCTCATTGAAGAAGCGATGCGACTTGCCGAAGAGATGGAAGCCGCAGGCGTTGCATCAGGAGAACCTTCCGTCACAACTTCGTAAAGGTCTAGTAGGGTTCGCGATATGTTGCGAATGTCCACACTCTTCTTGCGTACTTTGCGCGATGACCCAGCAGATGCTGAAGTTCCAAGTCACCGCCTCTTAGTGCGCGCTGGATATATTCGCCGAATCGCAGCAGGTGTGTATTCATGGCTGCCCCTTGGAGTCATCACGCTTCGCAATATTGAAAATATAGTTCGCGACGAGATGGATAAGGCGGGATTTCAAGAGGTACATTTCCCAGCGCTACTTCCTAAGGATGCTTACGAGACAACTGGTCGTTGGAACGATTACGGTCCAGATTTATTCCGCCTCCAAGATCGCAAAGGTGCTGACTATCTATTAGGGCCAACCCATGAAGAGATGTTCACCTTGATGGTCAAAGGCGAATACTCGTCTTATAAAGATTTGCCACTAGCCCTCTATCAAATTCAGACCAAGTATCGCGATGAAGCGCGCCCACGTTCTGGCATTATCCGCGGCCGTGAATTTGTTATGAAGGATTCCTATTCATTTGATCTCACTGATGAAGGTTTGGTCGAGTCTTACCTGCGACATCGCGCCGCCTACATCAAGACCTTCGATCGCTTACGTTTGAAGTACAACATCGTCAGTGCAGTCTCAGGAGCAATGGGTGGTTCAGCTTCTGAAGAATTCCTTGCGCCATGCGAGACTGGTGAAGATACCTATGTTCTCTGCGAGAAATGTGGCTACGCCGCGAATGTCGAGGCGATGACAACTGTCGTACCTGCAGGTGATGCATCGAAAGTTCCAGCGCTCGAGGTATTTGATTCACCCAATACTCCAACTATCGATACCCTCGTAGAACTTCTCAACGCCAAATTCGGTGGGGGATATGACGGCGCAATGACTCTTAAAAATGTCATGTTAATGGCAGATGAGAAAGCTATCTCAGTTTTGGTGCCAGGAGATCGCGAAGTTGATCTCAAGCGCCTGCAAGCAAATCTTGCCGGCGTCAATGAGATTCGCGTCTTCGAAGAAGCAGATTTTGCAAAGTTCCCAGGACTCGTCAAGGGATATATCGGACCACAGGATGCAAAGCAGAATGGAATTACTGTCTACGCCGATCCACGTATTGCACCCGGAACAGCGTGGGTCACCGGCGCTAACGCTAAAGATAAACATGCGCGCAACGTCGTCAACGGTCGTGATTTCACCGTCGATCATTACATTGAAGCAGCGCAGATCAAGAAAGGCGATGCCTGTCCAAAGTGTGCAACTCCAGTAATTATCGATCGCGCTATTGAAATTGGCCATATCTTCCAACTCGGCCGCAAATATGCCGATGCCCTTAATCTCACTGTTCTTGATCAGAACGGTAAATCGCAAGTTGTCACGATGGGCTCCTATGGAATCGGCGTATCACGCGCTGTTGCAGCTATCGCCGAACAAAGTTATGACGAGATTGGGCTTTCGTGGCCAGTAGAAGTTGCGCCAGCTAAGGTGCATGTAGTTGCAACCGGAAAAGAAGATAACATCTTTGAAGTTGCCGAAAAAATCTCTGCCGACCTTGAGGCTCGCGGTATCTCCGTCATGCTCGATGACCGTCGTGGAACTTCACCAGGAGTTAAATTTAAAGATGCCGAACTCATTGGTATTCCCATGATCGTGGTTGTGGGTAAGGCGCTCGAACAAGGAAACGTTGAAGTGCGAGTTCGTAAATCAGGCGAGAAGTCAGAAGTAGCTGTGGCCGCGGCAGTCGATAACATTGTTAAGACGCTAGCCACACTTTCATAAAGTGTTCTACGACCTCTCTCTACTCAATCTCGCCCTCTTGGGCCTGGCGATGTTTTCATCCGGTTTTATCGATGCCATTGCGGGTGGTGGAGGTCTGATACAGACCCCAGCAATGCTGCTCTCATTCCCAGATAGAAATCCGGTCTCGGTTGTTGCCACATCGAAGACAGCAGCCTTCTTCGGAACATCGACAGCTGCAATTCAATATCGCAAGTCGATAAAGACCGATCCACGCTTACTTATTGCCATGGTTATTCCAGCTTTCATAGGCGCATCCTTTGGAGCCTTATTGGCGTCACATATCTCACCCGGAAGCTACAAGAGTTCAATCTTTGCCATCATGATTGCCATCTTTATCTACACACTCTTTAAGCCAGATCTCGGAAAAGTTCATGTTGAGAAACACTCACCACGGAAGTTGATGGTCATTGGTGCGATAGCGGCAGCTCTGATTGGTTTCTATGACGGCCTCATTGGACCAGGTACCGGAACGATGTTGATGATCGCATTGGTGGCAATCATGGGATTCGCCTTTGTGGGTGCATCGGCGATTGCAAAGGTAGTCAATGCCACCACTAATCTCGCATCCATCATCGTGATTGGATTTCGCATCGGCTTCATGTGGAAGCTGGGTCTCTTACTGGCGATTGCAAATCTCATCGGTGGATATCTGGGTTCACATATGGCAATTAAGAAGGGATCTGGCTTTATCCGCATCTTCTATCTGATTGTCACTGGCTTGCTCATTCTGCGACTTGGATACTCGCTCTACATACAGTAAATTTGCGCCCGCACCACAATTAAATAACAATCGAATAGGACGGCACAGCATGGCTCTGAAAGATCAGGTCTCTGAATTTATAACCCCAGCGCTACACCAAGCTGGTTACTTTCTTGAAGATGTAAATATCGTATCTCCGGGCCAACATCGCATCGTTACCGTTATTGTCGATGGCGCCACCGCGCTCAATCTTGATCAGGTAACAGTTGCCTCAAAACTTGTTTCAGAGCTGCTCGATGAGGCTAACTTTCTGGGAGATACCCCCTTCACTCTGGAAGTGACATCACCTGGAATCGATCGCCCGCTTACGCTCCCACGTCACTTTGCCAAAAATGTCGATAGATTGCTGAAAGTCACGCGCACCGATGGGCAAGTTATTACCGGTCGAATTCTCTCTCATTCAGAGAGCGATGTAACGCTGACAGTGATTGAGAAGAAAGAAACGAAGGAAGTAAGTATCTCCTTTACTGATATCAAGCGCGCCCAAGTTGAGATTGAATTTAATCGCAAAGATGGTGACAAATAATGGGCGTTGATATTCCATCATTAATTCTCCTCACTGAGGCAAAAGGAATGCCGATGGAGCAATTGATACAAGCGATTGAAGCTGCAGTACTTACCGCTTACACCGAGACGCCTGAACCAAATCGCTATGCCCGAGTGCAACTCGATCGCGAAACTGGCGAGATTAAGATTTTTATTCCGACTTTTAACGAACTCGGCGAACGGATCAGCGAAGATATTCTTGAGGTAGAGGGCTTTGATCGCGTAGCTACCTCTACGGCACGCCAAACAATTAAGTTACAGATGCGCGCAACCAACGATGCAGAAATCGTTGGCGAGTTCACTACTTCGGTTGGCGATATCGTCTCGGGAATAATTCAACAGGGACGTGATCCCAAGATGATTCATGTGAATCTTGGACGCATCGAGGGACGTATCCCGCCACAAGAACAAGTTCCAGGCGAGGTATATACCCACGGCGAACGCATCAAATGTTTTGTTGTCGAAGTAAAGCAAGGTCTCAAAGGTCCTGAAATCATGTTATCTCGTAGCCATCCGGCTCTTGTTAAACAACTCTTCGCTCTCGAAGTTCCTGAAATCAATGATCGCATCGTTGAAATCATGGCGGTTGCTCGCGAAGCAGGCCATCGCACCAAGATTGCAGTGCGTTCACATCGCGCTGGTGTTTCACCTAAAGGCTCATTAATTGGCCCATTAGGCGCACGCGCGCGAGCAGTCATGGATGAACTCAATGGCGAGAAGATCGATATCGTCGATTTTGATGAAGATCCTGCAAAGTTTGTAGCCCACGCACTTGCTCCGGCAAAGGTCACAAGTGTGACAATCGTTGATGAAGCGACGCGTTCGGCCAAGGTTGTTGTACCTGACTATCAACTCTCATTAGCAATCGGCAAAGATGGACAGAATGCCCGTCTCGCCGCACGCCTGACTGGCTGGCGTATCGATATTCACCCTGATAACCCCGCGTGAAATAGGGATTTTCACGCCGGTTCGCTAGACTTCACTCATTACGCAGGCGGTATTTCGCAGGCGTCAATTACGAAATGGATGCGAAAGATATGAAACTCAAATGAGCTCGTTTACATCATGAGGTCGAACAACTAGGGCTCGCATCCCACAAGAATTTATGCGGGCCAAGACAGGAGAAATGTGTCAAAGGTCCGCGTACATGAGTTGGCAAAACAACTCGGTATGGAGAGCAAGGAAGTCCTTGCAAAGCTCCAAGAAATGGGCGAATTCGTCCGTTCAGCATCATCAACAGTTGAAGCACCAGTAGTCCGCAAATTAGTTGCGCTCTATCCCGATGCAAAGCCAGTTGAGGAGAAGAAGCCAGTAAAGAAAGCGGCAGCGAAGAAGACCGCTGCTTCGAAGAAGACTGCCGAAGTAAATCCAGAACTTGCTGCAGAACTTGCCGCCGAACTCGGCGTCGATCTGGCAGCGCTGAAGGCATCACGCGATGCTGAAAAACTTGCACAGGATGAAGCAAAGGCTGCAGCGACAGAGACAACTGCAACACCAACACCGCCAGCGGCTCCACGTCCTGGTAATAATCCATTCTCAACGGGTGGCGCAGTTCCGCGTCCACCAC